>CAYWUE010000010.1:0-45484 GCA_964461415.1 uncultured Eubacterium sp. | reverse complement strand
GAGCTAATGCTCCTCGCCCTATTTAGAACCGCCTATTAACCGACAGCCCCTTTTTGGGGCAAGAAATTGCTTAGATATTCGAAGGATTCTTGCTATGAATATTTAGAGGTTGAGAAATTGTTTTAATAGTCAAAGAATATTTGCCATAAACATTTAAGAATCTAGAAATTACAATAATAAATAACTTTTTGCTTTGTTTTAAAGCCTAAATTCTTATAAAGATTGTAGGCAGGTGCATTTTCTAAAGTTACATGCAAAATAATATTAGAACATAAATCTCTTAAAATAGCTAAACTGTATATTATAAGTATTTTTCCGTAACCATTGCCTCTAAATGATTCTGAAATTTCTACATCATGGATACAACTACAGTCTCCAAAAATACTTACGTAACAGGAGCCAATAATTTCATCATTGAGTAAAATATAAAAAAACATACTATCATTATCTTGGTTTTCATATCTAAGATTAATCATATTATCATGTTTATAATCTCTTGATGTGTAATTTATGCTTTGAGTATTAATATACATAGAACATTCAGTAAGGTCATAGTGTAAACCGTGGTTTGACAAAAATACTGAGATTTTGTCAATACTGTTCTTAATGTTACTACGACAATTATTTCTGATATTATTACTATTATTGTTGCAAAGATTTCCATTGCTATTATTATTATTATTATTATTATTATTATTATTATTTAAGGGGACTGAAATGCAATAATCGTCATAAATATTTTTTACGGTTTCTAAAAGAGTAGATCCTATATTATTATTTCTATATTCAGGCAAAACAAAACCACAAAGCTCTAATGAGGATTCATCGATAATATAAACTGATGCAAATCCTATAATATAATTATCAATCGTTCCAATTATAATTTTAGGAAAGGAATCGATAGAATCGTTGATTTTTTTATTATCATTATTACACCTATCCTTGGAAGTATAAATTATTTCCTCGTCGATAAAAAAAGAGTTTTCGGTATTATCATAATTATTGCAAAATTGAGCTATTGAGGTAAGGGTTTTAGCTAGATTATTGCTTATTGTATTTATTTTTAATAAATGTAATTGACTTATGTCTAAATCAATCCTGTTAGAATCAAAAATCAAATTGTCTTTACACATATAAAACCGTCCTTAAAAATATTTATAAGAGTTAATTGTATAAATAAGTATATAATTTAATCTCTTATATTGTTAATAACTTTTGCTATATTTATAACATAGGTCAATTGTAAAAGTAAATTGTAATATAATTACAATATAAATGGAATATTAAAATCTAGCATCTTGAAAAACATTCTAACTTAAAATACAATGTATATGGTTATTTAAGTAAAGCTAATAATAAATCAGGCCTAAGAAAGGAAAAAGATTCGTCTGCAAAAAAAGCAGATTGTAAGATACATTATGGATAGTTTAATTTATAGTTTAAATGCTACAGTACCGGTTTTTGTGGTTATTGTGGTTGGATATTTGTTGAAAAGAATAGGTTGGGTTAATCAGGGATTCATTGATGCGGCAAATAAAATTAATTTTAAGATTACGTTGCCGGCTCTTCTTGTACAAGATATGGTAAATAATAATTTTGTGGAAAAATTTGACCTGATATATGTTCTGTTTTGTGCCGGAGTTACCACTGCAAGTATACTTTTAATGTGGCTTGCCGCAAAAATATTTGTAAAAGATAAAACAATAGTTGGAGAATTCGTTCAGGCATCATACAGAAGCAGTGCAGCGGTTTTAGGAGCTGCATTTATATTAAATATATATTCGGATACCGGGATGGTACCTTTGATGATATTAGGAGCTGTTCCCGTTTATAATATTTTTGCTGTAATAATTCTTACTGTGGAATGTCCACAAAAAGAAGCAGGACAAACTAAGACATTAAAAACAACAATAAAAGGAATTATTACAAATCCTATAATCTTAAGCATTTTTGCGGGAGTGATACTATCAGTTTTGAATGTGAAATTTCCGAAAATGCTTGATAATACGATAAACAATTTTTCAAAGATGGCAACGCCTTTGGCTTTACTTGCAATTGGAGGAAGTTTTGAATTTGGGGAAGCTATTAAGAAAATAAAGCCTGCGATTGGTGCAGCAACAATGAAGTTGCTAGGCTGGGCAGCTATTTTTCTTCCTATTGCAATATGGATGGGCTTTAGAGATGCAAAACTTATGGCAATCCTTATAATGTTGGCGTCACCGACTACGCCAAGCTCTTACATAATGGCAAAAAGTATGCATAGTGAGGGAACTTTAACTAGTAGTGTAATTGTATTGACAACTATATGTTCGGCTTTTACTATAACAGCAATAATTTATGTATTAAGGACATTAGGATTAGTTTAAAAATAGGAGTACATATGGATAAAATAAAATTATTTGAAGGAATAGATGGAGTGGTGTTTGATTTGGATGGAACGCTACTTGACAGCTCATGGGTTTGGGAAAAAGTAGACAAAGAATTTCTCGGAAATAGAGGATTTCAGGTTCCGGATGATTATGTGGAGGCAATATCTCCTCTTGGTTCAGATAAAGCTGCAATTTATACAATTGAACGATTTGGATTATCTGATGATAAAGATAGTCTCGTAAGAGAATGGATTGAAATGGCAAAAGATGAATATGCTAACGAAGTAGTGTGTAAGCCGTATGCTAAAGAATTTTTAAAAAAACTTTCGGATATGGGTATAAAAATGTCAGTAGCAACCTCTTCTGATAGGGAATTGTTTATGAAGACATTGGAAAGAGAAAATATTCTAAAGTTTTTTGAGGATATAGTAACTGTTAGCCAGGTAGAAAGAGGTAAAGGATTTCCTGACATATATGAAAAAGCAGCAGAAAAAATAAATGTGAGCATAGACAGATGCCTGGTGTTTGAAGATATTCTGACTGGAGTGACTGGGGCGACTAGAGGTAATTTTAAAGTTGTTGCAGTTTATGATGAAAAATCAGATAATAACTGGGAACAAATTAAAAAAATTGCAAAATATAGCATAAAAAGTTATAAAGAATTGTTGTAAATAAAAAGAACTTTGAGAAGAAAGATGCTTGCGTTTCTTATAGTGCTTATTTATATAAAAAGAAAATTCAAATATATAGGGAATGAAAGTATTCTAACAATCAGTAAAACTTTCATTCCCTGTATACAACTATTATTTAAGCCATTTTCCGTTAGTAAAATCAGGGAAAACAACAGGCATTGAACCAGATGCAATAGACTGTTCTGCTAACACAGATACAGCCATCCATGTAGCTGCATCATATACATCTACAGGCATTGGCTTATCATTAACCAGACAATCAAAGAAAGTAGCAAATTCTAACCAATCCATACCATCGTGGGAGCCACGAACACCGCTTTTAAGATAATCTTTCCATATAGGATGATCAAACTCTTCTTCGTATGTTTTAGCATTGCCCCATTTGTTTTCTAACCATTTAAAATCAAATGTAGCGTCTTTATCATTGTCAAGGAATATAGAATCTGTAGCTTCTTCGTACATACCTTTTGTTCCACGAACTGTAAAACCACGACTATAAAAACGTGGAAGAGTTGTATCTAAAGTTAAAGTGATTGTTTCTCCATGAGCGCATTTAATAACTGTTGTAACTATATCGCCTTGCATAAACTGTGTATTATTAAGTTCTTCATCATCTGATTTTTTTCTTGAAATATAATCGTGAAGTCCGGCAGATTTTGAAGCTGTAGCTGTAAGAGAAACCAAACGGTTACCGTTATTAATATTCAAAATTTTTGCAATTGGTCCTAATTCATGAGTAGGATAGTTTTCGGTATTACGATTTTTGTAATTTCTTAAGCGGTAATGACGATTTTCTTTTCCGAAAGCAACTTCATTTCTTAAATCGTGATGGTAGCCACCAGAGCAGTGAACGATATCTCCGAAAATACCTTTTTTAACCATGTTAAGCGCCATCATTTCTCTACGACCAAAACAACAATTTTCAAGCATCATAAATGGCACCTTGGTTCGTTCCTGAGTATGAACTAATTTCCAACACTCTTCTAAATTGTATGCACCACCAACTTCCATACCTACAGCTTTTCCGGCTTCCATTGCCTCAATGGCAATACTGATATGAGTTTCCCATGAAGTGGAAATTATAACTGTATTAACATCCGGATTGTTGATTACTTTTTTGTAATCAGTTTCTTTGGCAGGTGTATTACCGTTAGCTGAAATTATCATTTCAGCAGCTTTTTCTACACGATCTTCATATGTGTCGCAAATAGAAACAACAGTAACATTTTCCATAGGCAATAAGACGTTTTCTAATAGAACAATTCCACGAGCTCCCATGCCTATAAAACCGACTTGAGGTTTAAACATAATTAATTCTCCTTTGTATAAAAATTTATAAAATTATAATATCATTTTTTGCACAAAATGATATAAATAAAATTTAAAAGTGCCGGAAAGTGCAAAAAACAACCGAAATAATGAAAAAAACTAGCGGTTTTCTAAATCATAGCGTTTATATAATTCTATAGATTTTCTGTATTCTAAAGGTGAATAACCTGTTTTTGCTTTAAAGGTACGCGAAAAATATTGCAGAGATGAAAATCCGGTTTGTGACGCGATATACTGAACTGACAAAGAAAGGTCAGATAATAGTAGTTTGGCCTGTTCGATTCTTAGTACATTCAAATATGAGGTTATTGAATAGCCTGTAGAATTATGAAAGCATTTTGATAAATAAGACTGACTATATCCCATATACTTGGCAAGAGAATCTAAGGTTATATTTGTATGTAAGTTATTTTTTAAATATAAAATTATGGACGATACGAGTGGGCTGTTTTTATTAATGTCATTATTTTGAGGTGGCAATGTATCAGCATTTCTCAGTAATGACAAGAAGAAAATCTCAATATAATTGCGTATAATATTTAAAGAGGTAGAGACTTCGGGAGAATCAATACATTCATCAAATAAATTTTTTCCGTTAAAGAAATGTTTGTATTCATCCAAAATATTAGACAGTATACAAATATATTCGGAAGAAATAGTATTTACATGATTGCAAAAACGCATCAGAAGTTCATCACCATATTGACACTCAAAAGCAATAACCATTACTTTACAATGGCAATTATTAGCTCGGATTGAGTGATATTGATTATGTGGATGAAGAAAAAATGATTTTTGAGGCAATACAAATTTAGTGGCATCAGCGGTAATAATTGCTTCGCCTAAATCTATATAAACTAATTCCCAAGTATTATGAAATTCACCATCAAAAATAAAATCCTTTGAATAGTGATAGTACGCAAGATAATTAATTTTGTTTATTGAGAGCTCGGGTTTTATCTTAAAGCCCGGAAGTGTTAATTTGTTCATATGGGTACTCCTAAAATACGAATTGTAAAATAGTCAGGAATAAAAATACTATAATGATATAATCGACGTTCCTATTAATGAAACTTATTATAGCAGATGAGATGTTTAAATAAAACAAAAAAACAAGGACAAAATAAAAAACAAAACAAAATAGATATACAAAACAAAAATAAAATGCGTCAAAAATGCGTAAAATGGATAAAAACACTTGATTTTGAATGAGAGTTTTGATAATATATGACGGTAGCATTGAAACGAGATTAACATATATGTTCAATAAGATGAGTTTTGATGTTTTAAATTAAATATTTGCGGGTGTGGCGGAATTGGCAGACGCGCTAGATTTAGGTTCTAGTGTCTACGACGTGCAGGTTCAAGTCCTGTCACCCGCATTAGAAATAGAGTGTTAGATTCTGATATGGAATTTAGCACTCTTTTGCAATAAAAAATGCAGAACAGGATATTTAATTATAAACATGTTTAAATGAAATAACATAAAGAGCAAAAAGAAAGGTTTGTCTAATCATCTTATATTTGATGATTGGATTATACGAGAAGAGAATGGAGATAGAAAGAAAATATATACCAAAATCTATACCGAAGGATTTGCAAAAATATAAACATATGAAAATAGAGCAGGCATATCTTAATACAGAACCTGTTATCAGAATAAGAAAAAAAGATGATGAATATGTTTTGACATATAAGGGTGGCGGTATGATGGCAAGAGAAGAATATAACCTACCATTAAATGAAAAAAGTTACCATCACCTTTTAGAAAAAGCTGATGGCAACGTTATTACAAAAACGAGATATTTGATTCCAATTCATGATGGATTGATAGCAGAACTTGATATTTTTGAGGGGAGGTTTTCTGATATAACTATCGTAGAAGTGGAGTTTTCTTCTGTAGAAGAAGCAAATTCTTTTGTTCCGCCTGAATGGTTTGGGGAAGATGTTACATTAGATGGACGTTACCATAATAGCTATTTGAGCAAGATAGACTGTCGGTAAAAATTAACCAAGTGCAACATCGAGAATCATCATTATACTAAAGCCACATGCAAATAATACAGTTCCAATGTTGGAATGTTTTCCGGTAGACATTTCCGGTATAAGTTCTTCTACAACAACGTATATCATTGCTCCTGCAGCAAAACTTAAAAGATAAGGCAGAGCAGGAACGATAAAACTTGCAGCTAATATTGTAATCAGGGCTCCAATAGGCTCAACAATGCCTGATAACATACCACCGAGAAATGCCTTAGATTTTTTCATGCCTTCAGCACAAAGAGGCATGGAAATGATTGCACCTTCAGGGAAGTTCTGGATAGCAATACCAATGGAAAGGGCAAGGGCACCGGCCATAGTGATTTGTTCATTTCCTGATAAGAAACCGGCATAAACCACACCGACAGCCATACCTTCCGGAATATTGTGTAGTGTTACAGCTAATAGCATCATTGTAGTTTTTTGAAGGTTACTTTTTAGACCTTCTGCCTGAGTACAGTTTTGATGCAGGTGGGGAATGATTTTGTCAAGAAAAAGCAAAAATAAAATTCCGAGCCAAAATCCAACAACTGCAGGGAGAAATGACAGATTACCCATATCTGCTGCCTGTTCAATTGATGGAATTAAAAGACTCCAAATTGAGGCGGCAACCATTACACCTGCAGCAAATCCCATCAGCGCTTTTTGAATTTTTTCTCCCAATGAATTTTTTATTAAAAATACGCAAGCAGCTCCAAGTGCTGTGCCTAAAAATGGTATAAATATTCCATAAAATGTTATCATATAAAAACTCCTTCCCAAAAATCAAATTTTCAATAAATCTATATAATTTTGTTTATTAAAAATATAGTTCATTGATAAAAAATAATTTCCGATTAATAAAAAAAATATGCAAAAATATGTAACAGTATTATTAGATAATTAAATTTTAAGTTTTTTTAATACCAAATGCAACGACATATTTAAATCATATGAAAAACAGAACGAAATATTTTACAGAGTTTTCAGGGAGATTAAAACATTAGCAAAGAGAATTAGCAAAGGGAATTTACAAAAAAATAAAAATGGAATATCATATAAATATACGGTAAAAGTACGCTTGTAAAAGATTACAGAAAACAACAACTATAACAAAAAGGAGGATGTGGAAGTTTTTAGTGCTCCATATACAAAAATATGAAAAAGATTTACGGATTTTTAGCAGACGGATTAGAAGAGGTTGAGGCATTGATGGTAATTGACCTGCTTAGAAGAACAAAGAAATTAGACGTGGTTACAGTTTCGATTAAGGATGAATTACTAGTAGAAGGCTCTCATAACATTAAATTATATGCAGATAAGACAATAAATGATATTGATTTTGAAAAGGGTGATTGTATCTTTTTGCCGGGAGGAATGCCAGGAACAACTAATTTGGCAGGATGTAAAAAATTAGAAGAACAGATTTTGAAATATAATGAGGAAGGTAAGCTGTTAGCAGCTATCTGTGCAGCACCGAGCATTTTAGGACAGCTTGGGATCACAAAAGGCAAGGATGTTACATGTTATCCGGGATTTGAGGATAAAATGGAAGGCGCTAATTGTGGAGGGTGTGTAATTACAGATGGAAATATTATTACTGCAAAAGGTTTAGGAGTTGCGCTTGAAATGGGATTAGAAATGATTGCTTATCTGTTAAGTGAAGAAATGGCTGGAGAAATTGCAGAAGCTATTCAGTATAATAACTAAAAATAACTGAAAAATAACCACGAATAACCAGAAAATACAGAAAAAATAGTGACAATGGGAACTATTCGTGTTATAATCATTTACTGCGTCAGGGGGGATACTATGCCCTGACGTTATGAAATATAGTTAATAAAATGGGCCAGACTCAGACCCGTTTATATATTAAGGAGGAAATATTAGAATGAGTTTACAGGTAGAAAAGTTAGAAAATAACACAGCAAAGCTTACAATTGAAGTACCGGCTGAAGAATTAGATAAGGCTATTCAGAAAGCATATCAGAAGAACAAGAGCAAATTTAACATTCCTGGATTTAGAAAAGGAAAAGTTCCTTATGCAATGGTTGAAAAAATGTATGGTGCAGGTGTATTTTATGAAGAAGCAGCAAATGACTTGATTCCAGAGGCTTATGCTAATGCAGCAGCAGAAAGTGAATTAGAAATCGTTGCTCGTCCTGAAATCAGTGTTACACAGATTGAAAAAGGCAAACCATTTGTTTTTGAAGCAGAAGTAACATTAAAACCGGAAGTTAAACTTGGTGAATACAAAGGTATTGAAGTAGAAAAGGCTGATACAAAGGTTACAGCTAAAGAAGTAAATGCTGAACTTGATAAGATTAAAGAACAGAATGCAAGACTTGTAGTTGCAGATGATAAAGCTATAAGCGAAGGCGATCAGGCTACAATTGACTTTGAAGGATTTGTAGACGGTGTTGCATTTGAAGGTGGAAAGGGTGAAGATTATCCATTAACTATTGGTTCACATTCATTTATCGATACATTCGAAGAACAGCTTGTTGGCAAGAAGGTTGGAGATGAAGTTGAAGTTAATGTTACATTCCCTGAAGAATATCAGGCTAAAGAACTTGCAGGAAAGCCAGCTATGTTCAAAGTAACAATCAAGGAAATAAAAGTTAAAGAATATCCAAAGGTAGATGATGAATTCGCTCAGGAAGTTTCTGAATTTGATACATTAGCAGAATACAAGGCTGATATTAAGAAAGGTCTCGTTGCAAAGAAGAAAGAAGCAGCAGAAGCTGAAAAAGAAAGTAAAGTAATCGAAGAAATTGTAAAAAATGCAGAAATGGATATTCCGGAAAAGATGCTCGAAGCTCAGGCACAGCAGATGGTAGAAGAATTTGCACAGAACATTTCTATGCAGGGTATTTCATTTGAACAGTATATGCAGTTTACAGGTGCAACTGTTGAACAGTTAATGGAACAGGTTAAGCCACAAGCTAAGGCTAGAGTTGAATCAAGCTTGGTTCTTGAAGCAGTAGCTGCAGCTGAAAAGATTGAAGCAACAGATGAAGAATTCGATAAGGAATTAGAAGAAATGGCTTCAAGATATCAGATGGAAAAAGAAAAAATTTCTGATTTATTATCAGATGATGACAAGAACAATATAAGAAAAGATATTTGTTTGAGAAAGGCAGCTAAGTTTGTAACATCAAAAGCAAAATAATTTATTTTATATTAGGAGGTATTGAATATGGCATTAGTACCTTATGTTATTGAGCAGAACTCAAGAGGAGAGCGCTCATACGACATTTATTCAAGATTATTAAAAGACAGAATTATATTTTTAGGTGAAGAAATTAATGACGCAGTTGCAAGTACAGTTGTTGCACAGTTGTTATTCCTTGAATCAGAAGATCCGGGAAAAGATATACATATGTATATTAATAGTCCGGGTGGTTCGGTAACAGCAGGTATGGCAATTTACGATACAATGAATTATATAAAATGCGATGTATCAACAACTTGTATCGGAATGGCTGCCAGCATGGGTGCATTCCTTTTATCAAGCGGTGCTAAAGGAAAAAGATTTGCATTACCAAATGCAGAAGTTATGATTCACCAGCCATTAGGAGGTGCTCAGGGACAGGCAACTGAGATTCAGATAGCTGCAGAACACATCTTAAAGACAAAGAAAAAATTAAACCAGATTCTTGCAGACAATTCAGGAAAACCAGTAGAGGAAGTAGAAAAAGATACTGACAGAGATAATTGGCTGACAGCAGAAGAAGCAAAAGAATATGGATTGATTGACGAAGTAATTAAGGACAGATAAAGTAAGTAAAGGCACTGCAGATATGTAGTGCCTTGTGTCCTTTTATAGAAAAAGTTGAGGGGTATTTATGGCAAATAATAATAAAGACAAAGTTAGCTGTTCTTTTTGTGGAAAAACAGAAGAACAGGTCAGAAGACTTATTGCCGGTCCGCAGGGAACTTTTATCTGTGATGAATGTGTAGAAATCTGTGCAGGAATCATAGAGGATGAAGTTTATGGTGATATGAATGATTCGATGGAAGAGGAAATTAATTTACTTAAGCCAAAGGAAATAAAAGAGTTCTTAGACCAGTATGTTATAGGTCAGGAAGCTGCAAAAAAAGTTCTTTCAGTTGCAGTATACAACCATTACAAAAGAGTTTTAGCAGGTAAGAACTTGGATGTGGAATTACAAAAATCTAATATTCTTATGTTAGGACCTACAGGTTCAGGAAAAACTTATTTAGCTCAGACTCTGGCGAAAATATTAAATGTGCCATTTGCTATTGCAGACGCTACAACATTGACTGAAGCAGGATATGTAGGTGAGGACGTTGAGAATATTTTGCTTAAACTTATTCAGGCAGCAGATTACGACCTTGAAAGAGCACAACATGGTATTATATATATTGATGAAATCGATAAAATAACAAAAAAATCCGAAAATGTTTCGATTACAAGAGATGTATCAGGTGAAGGTGTTCAGCAGTCGCTATTGAAGATTTTGGAGGGGACTGTAGCAAGTGTGCCGCCACAGGGTGGAAGAAAACATCCACAGCAGGAGCTTATACCATTAGATACAACTAACATTTTATTTATCTGTGGTGGAGCTTTTGATGGTCTTGCAAAAATTGTTGAAAGAAGATTGGACAAAGGCTCAATAGGATTTAATTCTCAGATTAGTGACAAGTCAGATAAGAGCGAGGATGAATTATTTAAACAGGTAATGCCTGAGGATTTGACTAAATTTGGTCTGATACCTGAATTTATAGGAAGAGTTCCGGTTACGGTCACTTTGGATTTGCTTGATGAAAAAGCATTGGAAAGAATTTTGACGGAACCAAAAAACGCTCTTGTAAAACAGTACAAGAAGTTGTTTGAATTAGATGGTGTTGAACTCAAATTTACAGATGAGGCAATTAATACTATAGCTAAGAAGGCAGTTGAAAGAAAAACAGGTGCAAGAGGACTTAGAGCCATACTGGAAAATTCAGTTATGGATATTATGTATGAAACACCGTCAGATGAAACTATTAAGGAATGTATTGTAAATGAGGATGTTATTAATGGTTTGGCTGACCCTGAGTTGATTTATAAGTCCGTTGCAAGAAAAAATAAAATTAAGAAAAATAGTGATAAAACAGCTTAATTAAGGAGCGATACATGTCAGAAAATAAATTAATACTTCCGGTTATACCGCTTAGAGGAATGACTATATTACCGGGAACTACAGTTCATTTTGACATTGGCAGAAAAACATCAGTCAAGGCGGCAGAACATGCTGTTATGACGGGAAAAGAATTATTTGTTGTTACACAGAAGGACCCGGTGGAAGAAACACCGGGTTTTGACAGCATTTATAAAGTAGGTACTGTGGTAACAATAAAACAGTTGAATAAACTTCCGGATAATATTGTACGAGTGATGGTGGAAGCTAAGTCGAGAGGACAGATTTTAAATATTGAAGATAATGAAGGCTATTTTCAGGGAGAAATTGATATACTTGAAGATGTAAAAGACCTGACAGATATAGAAGAAAAAGCGTTAATAAGAGAATTACAGGGTGCAGTAAAAAAGCTTAATGATATTAATAATCAACTTTCAGCTGCTACTATGAACACGTTAATGAATATTCATAGTATAGATGAGCTGATTAAACAGGTTTTGATGCGTGTAAAACTTACCTATGCCATAAAACAGGAAATTCTAGAAGAAGATAGTGTTACTATGCGATTTGCATTGCTTATTGCATACTTAAATGACGAAATTGAAATAGCAAATGTAAGAAAAAATATTTCTAAAAAAGTTAATGATAATCTGAATAAATTACAGAAAGAGCATATCCTGAGAGAACAGATGTCAGCCATAAGACATGAATTGGGTGACGATTTTATGTCTGAAGCTGAAGAATTAGAAAACAAAATTAATTTTCTTAATGCTGACAAGGAAGTAAAAGAACAGCTTTTAAAGGAATTGTCAAGATTAAAAAATACTATGGGAAATCCGTCTGAGGGCGGTGTTTTAAGAACTTATATTGATACAATGCTTGAAATGCCCTGGAATAATAAAACAGAGGAAAATTCAGATTTGAGTTATGCTGCAAAGGTTTTGGATAGGGACCACTATGGACTTGAAAAGGTAAAGGAAAGAGTTCTGGAATTTTTGGCCGTTCGTGTTTTGACGGGAGCTAAAGGAGATACACCTATAATATGTCTGGTTGGACCACCGGGAACAGGAAAAACATCAATAGCAAAATCGGTGTCAGAGGCACTTAATAAAAAATATGTGAGAATTAGTCTTGGTGGAGTGGATGATGAAGCAGAAATCAGAGGCCATAGAAAGACTTATGTAGGTGCAATGCCGGGAAGAATTGCAACAGGATTAAAGCAGGCTAAAACATCTAATCCGCTAATGTTGTTTGATGAGATAGACAAGTTAGGTAGAAATGGCAGAGGAGACCCTGCGGCAGCTCTTCTTGAGGTGATGGATTCAGAACAAAATTGCAAGTTTAGGGATAATTACATAGAAGCTCCTATTGATTTGTCAGGAGTATTGTTTATTGCTACTGCAAATGACATAAATGCCATTCCGGCACCACTGTTAGACAGAATGGAAGTTATTCGGATAGAAGGCTATACAGAAAATGAAAAATTCCATATAGCAAAAGAGCATTTAGTAGGAAAAACTTTTGAAAAAAATGGTTTAAAGAAAAGCCAGTTAAATATAACAGATGATGCTATAATGGCAGTCATTAGAAATTACACCAGAGAAGCAGGTGTAAGACAGCTAGAAAGAAAAATTTCAGAAATCTGTCGTAAGGCGGCAAAAACTATAGTTATTGAGCAAAAGAAAAAACTAAAAGTATCAGAAAAAAACATCGAAAAATATCTGGGAAGAAAAAAGATTGAAGCTGATATGGTTAATGAAAAGGATGATGTAGGAATTGTTCGTGGTCTTGCATGGACCGCAGTTGGTGGAACAACTCTTCAGATAGAAGTAAATACCATGCCGGGAAAAGGTAATTTGATAATAACAGGACAACTTGGAGATGTTATGAAGGAATCTGCAAAGATTGCTTTAAGTTTTGTCAGAAGTATTGCTATAGATTATGGTGTAGACAAGAAATTTTTTGAAGAAAATGATATTCATATACATGTTCCGGAGGGTGCAGTGCCAAAAGACGGACCATCAGCAGGTATTACAATGGCTACAGCCATTCTTTCGGCAATTACCGGAATTATGGTAAAAGCTGATGTTGCGATGACCGGAGAAATAAATCTTCGCGGAAATGTTATGGCGATAGGTGGTTTGAAAGAGAAACTTTTAGCTGCGAAAAATGCAGGAATAAATACTGTTCTTGTACCGAAGAAAAATGAACCTGATGTGGAAGAAATATCAAAAGAGATTACGGAAGGATTAGAAATAGCCTTTGTAGAAAAAATGGAGCAGGTGCTTAAATTTGCACTGGTAGAATGGGAGCAATAATGATAGTAAAAAATGTAGAATTGGAAACAGTTTGTGGAATTACAAGTACATTGCCGGATAATCAATTATGTGAAATAGCTTTTGCAGGAAAGTCAAATGTAGGAAAATCTTCTCTTATTAACGGTCTTGTAAACAGAAAAGCGTTGGCTAGAACTTCTGCACAGCCGGGAAAAACCCAGACAATTAACTTTTACAATGTAAATAAAGAAATGTATTTTGTTGATTTGCCGGGATACGGTTATGCAAATGTTTCATTAAAAGTTAAAGAACAATGGGGAAAAATGATAGAGAGATATTTGCACAAATCTAATGTGTTAAAAGCAGTATTCTTGCTGATTGATATTAGACATGAGCCTTCTGCAAATGATGTAAATATGTACGAGTGGATTTTGGCAAATGGTTATGAACCAATAATTATTGCAACAAAGGCTGACAAAATAAAAAGAAGTCAGTTACAAAAACACATAAAAATGATAAAGACAGAGTTAAATGTAGTGCCGGGAACAAAGGTGCTTGCATTTTCTGCGCTGACAAAACAGGGGAAAGATGAAATACTAGATCTTATAGAAGAAATAGTGAAGGAGTAGAATATGGCACTTGAAGCGGAAACATTATACAAATTAATAATAATGCATATGTTAAATAAAGTAGAGTTTCCACTTACCAATTCTCAGATTTCTCAGTTTTTTTTAGAAAACGAATATACTAATTACTTTACTGTGCAAAAATCGTTGAATGAGTTAATAGAAGATGGATTTGTATTTTCTAATGTTAATAGAAATACTTCATATTATCATTTGACTGCTGAGGGAAGAGAAAGTCTTAAGTTTTTTGAAAATAAAATTCCAAATCCAATAGTTGATGATGTGGATATGTTTTTGATGAAAAATAAGTACGAACTAAGAAATGAAGTGGGAACAGTGTCTGATTATTACAGAGCATCTAATGGAGACTATGTGGTACATTGTCAGGTAAAAGAAGGTGACAGTACTTTGATAGAAGTAAATATTGCAACACCTGATAAAGAAACAGCATCAAAGATGTGTGCTACATGGGAAGATAAGGATTGCAGTCAGGAAATATATCAGTACGTAATTGATAAACTGACAAAATAGACAATATATCAAATTGTCAGGAAAATAATTTTTTGATTTGTTTAGATGTAAAGAGAAGAAGGTATAAAAAGTCCTGAGAGAATCAGTTATTGATAATCTCAGGACTTTTATATATTAAGAAACTTTTTGATTATATTGTTATATGCATTAATTAGATTATTATAATGTTTAATATTTGCACATACTTAGGTTGATTATTATAATGTTTAATATTTGCACATACTTAGGTTGATTATTATAATGCTTAATATTTGCACATATTTAGGTTGATTATTATAATGCTTAATATTTGTATATATTTAAGCAAGTTCTTTTATTGCTTTGCTTACAACATCTGCCACATCAGGGTTGAATGCTTCCGGAAGAATATTATCTTCACTAAGTTCTGAATCAGGAACTAATGAAGCGATAGCATTAGCGGCTGCAAGTTTCATTTCTTCAGTTATCTGCTTTGCACGACCTTCTAAGGCACCCTTAAAAATTCCAGGGAAGGCAACTACATTGTTAACCTGGTTAGGAAAATCTGAACGTCCTGTACCAACTACTCGTGCGCCTGCTTTTTTTGCAAGGTAAGGCATAATCTCCGGTGTTGGATTAGCCATAGCAAAGAGGATGGCATCTTTATTCATGGAAGCAACCATTTCTTCTGAAACAATGTTAGGAGCAGAAACACCGACAAAGATATCAGCACCTTTCATTGCATCAGCAAGAACACCGTTTTTGCCTTCTAAATTAGTTACTTTTGACATTTCTTCCTGAGCCCAGTTAAGGTCTTTAATGTCTTTTGAGAGAATTCCATAAAGACCACAAATTGTAACATCCTTAAAACCGTATCTTAAAAGCAATTTTGAAATTGCAATTCCGGCAGAACCGTCACCGTTAACAACAACCTTACAATTTTCTTTTTCTTTTCCAACGACCTTTAGAGCATTGATAATACCCGCAAGAACAACGATGGCAGTACCATGCTGGTCGTCATGAAATACAGGTATATCCAATAATTCTTTAAGTCTGCTTTCTATTTCAAAACATCTTGGAGCTGAAATATCTTCAAGATTGATTCCGCCAAAGCCTGGAGCTATTCTTACAACAGTATCAATGATTTCGTTAGTATCCTGAGTATCAAGACAAATAGGAACAGCATTAACATTACCAAATTCTTTAAAAAGAACTGCTTTTCCTTCCATAACAGGCATTGCAGCCTTAGGACCTATGTTTCCAAGACCAAGTACAGCACTGCCGTCTGATACTACAGCAACCGTATTTCCCTTCCAGGTATATTTGTAAACATCTTCAGGATTATTAGCAATCTCAATACATGGTTTTGCAACACCTGGTGTATATGCTAAAGATAAATCATCGCGGGTTTTTACGTGTGTTTTTGCTTCTGTGCTTAATTTTCCTTTTAAGTCAGCATGCAATTTTAATGCTTTTTCATCTGTTGTCATAATAAACCTCCAATTAGTATGTCTTATTTTCACGTATAAGCATATCATATTTTAAAAAATAACTCTATTATTTTTGGGAAAATTATGCTACTATGAATAAAAGTCAGACTGTTACTGCTCTTGTAACAGTTTTTTATAATCCAAAAGAATATTCAAAAAAGGATGAGAAATATATATGAAAGAAAAATTAGCTACCTTGCCGGTAAGTGAATTAAGAGAAATAGCAAAAATTAATGGCATAAAATCAGTGACAAGCTTAAGAAAACAACAGTTGATTGATATGATTGTTGAAAATGCAGAGAGAAATAGTAATGCAAAAATAAATCAAAATGATACAGAAAAAAAATCTAATGACGGAAATAAGTCATCTAAATCCATCGAATCAAATAATCAGCATACAGAAAATCCGGAAGAAAAAAATCAATATAATAATGTTGAAGATATAGATGAAACAGGCAATAAAGAATATGTTAACGTGAAAAATACAGATAATGTATATGATAATAAGAATATAAGAGAACATAAAAATACAATGCCGGATGAAAATGGTATGATAAGAACAGGTATATTAGAGGTAATGCCGGATGGATTTGGATTTATAAGATGTGACAATTATTTGCCGGGAGAAGATGACGTTTATGTGGCACCATCTCAGATTAAGAGATTTCGCTTAAAAACAGGTGATTTTGTTACAGGTAGAGTAAGAGAAAAACGTGAAAATGAAAAATTTGGTGCGCTGTATTATTTAGACAGAGTAAATGGAGAGAGCCTTGATAAGGTAATTAATAGGCCTAATTTTGAGGACCTAACACCTATATTCCCTAATGAAAGACTGCATCTAGAAACAGACGGTCACAGTACGGCAATGAGAGTAGTAGATTTGGTAAGTCCAATTGGAAAAGGGCAGCGTGGAATGATTGTTTCACCACCAAAGGCAGGAAAGACTACATTGCTTAAAGAAACTGCCAAAGCTATTCTTAGTAACAATCCGGAAATGGAAATGATTATATTATTAATTGATGAGCGTCCTGAGGAAGTTACAGACATAAAAGAGGCTATAACAGGAGAGAATGTTGAGGTAATTTATTCCACATTTGATGAATTGCCGGAACATCACAAGAGAGTTTCTGAAATGGTAATTGAGAGAGCTAAAAGATTGGTTGAACATGGAAAAGATGTGGTTATACTTTTAGACAGTATTACAAGACTTGCAAGAGCTTATAATATGACGGTTCCACCTAGTGGAAGAACTTTGTCAGGAGGTCTTGACCCTGCGGCGTTACACATGCCGAAGAGATTTTTTGGTGCGGCTAGAAATATGCGTGAAGGTGGCAGTCTTACAGTTCTTGCTACAGCATTAGTTGATACGGGAAGCAAGATGGATGACGTTGTTTATGAGGAATTTAAGGGGACAGGTAATATGGAACTTGTACTTGATAGAAAATTATCGGAAAAACGTATTTTCCCGGCAATCGATATTACAAAATCAGGAACAAGAAGAGAAGATTTGCTGCTTGATTCAGATGAAATGGGAGCTGCCTATATTATTAGAAAAGAAATAAATGGTCTTCGCAAGGATGACGCAGTAGAGCAGATTCTAAATCTTTTTGCACAGACGAAGAACAATAAGGAATTTATTGGAAAAGTTTCAAAAATAAGAAGCAATTATAATTCAAGATAAAGTCTTAAAGAAAATCAATATATTCTAATAAATAATGAGTTTTAAATAATATAAAAGGTCATTTGACTTATGTATGCTTTAATGCATATGTAAGATAAATGACCTTTTTAGATTTAATAATTAAAATAAAAATACATAACTAAATTAATTTTAGAGGTATTTAATTTTTCCTTCTTCGATACCTTTTATACCAAGGCCAGGTTCGTCTGATACGGTAATAATCTTTTCGTTAAATACTGCACCACCGATAATAGGATCTTCACTGCAAAGTACAGGTCCGTCTAAGTCAATCTTTGTAATAATCTGTTTAGCGCAGGCAAGATGCACTGCAGCATTTACGCTTATTTTTGCTTCAAGCATACAGCCAATCATACATTCAACACCATAGATTTCAGCAGCATTAGCAATTTTAAGACCATTGTACAAACCGCCACATTTCATTAATTTAATATTAACCATATCAGCAGCTCTCATTTGCATAATCTTAATAGCATCTTCAGGTGAAAATACGCTTTCATCAGCAAGAACAGGAACATAAGAACGCTCAGTAACATACTTCATACCCTCAAAATCATGTCCCTTGACAGGCTGTTCAACAAACTCGATATCAAGACCTTTTTCCTGCATTCCGTTAAGAATTCTTACAGCTTCTTTAGGTTCCCAACCCTGATTAGCATCAATTCGAATTAAAGTTTTTTTAGGAACAACCTGACGAATTGCTGAAAGTCTTGCAATATCTTTTTCAGGTTCTTTTCCTACCTTAACTTTTAGGCAATCATAACCTCTAGAAATAGCATTCTGAGCATCTTCTGCCATAGTATCTGGGTCATTAACACTGATTGTAATATCTGTAGTTATACTTTTTCTAGAACCACCCATAAGTTTGTAAACAGGAATCTTGTATAATTGTCCATATAAATCCCAAAGTGCCATATCTACAGCTGCCTTAGCACTTGTATTTTTTAAAATGCAGCTATTAAGAGCCATCATAAGATTTTCAAAATCATCTACATCTCTTCCGATGATGGTCTTAGCGATATGG
Organism: uncultured Eubacterium sp.; assembly: GCA_964461415.1. Lineage (GTDB taxonomy): Bacteria > Bacillota > Clostridia > Lachnospirales > Lachnospiraceae > Eubacterium_G. Next base: position 26,324 of record CAYWUE010000010.1, on the reverse strand, counting down.
TCATTTATTGCTCCGATAATAGCTCCGGTGGTATCACCTGTAATTACTCCTGTAGGAGGCGCTTCACCATATCCTACGTGACCTGTGTCAGTATGTATTTCAACAACAACATCCTCAACGCTGTTAACGGAACGAAGTGCAGTTTTGAAAGGTACACGCAGAGGTACTGAAATCATTCCTAATTTTACGTCTGTAATTTTCATAAAACAAAATCTCCTTTTTAGTTTTAAATTTGCTTATATCGTCATTTTATGATATTATTATATCATTGTACAAAAAAGAACATTTTTTGTAAAGAAATTTGTGTGTATCGATAAGGAGGTAAAAATGATTACAAACGGATTTACTTACATAGCAGTTTTAGTATTTACAGCTGCTGTGCTTGTGTGGCTTCAAAGAACAACAAAATCTAAATTCTTTGATTATGCCCCACCAATTGTATTGTTATATTTAATAACAATGATTTTCTGTACATGCAATGTTTGGGATTTAGAAGCAACCAAACCTGCATATTCTGCATTAAAGAATAATATTCTTTTTGCAATGATTTTTTTAATGCTGTTAAGATGTGATATTCGTAAGATTATCAAATTAGGACCAAAAATGTTAGGAGGATTCTTCTCAGCATCATTTTCTATAATGATTGGTTTTATTGTAACTTATGCTATCATGCATTCAGCACTCGGAGCGGAAGCATGGAAGGCACTTGGTGCTTTATGTGGTAGCTGGCTTGGCGGTTCAGGCAACATGGTTGCTGTACAGGGAGCTTTAGGAATAGGTGAAGCAGATATGGGGTATGCATTGGTAGTAGATTCTATTGATTATTCTATCTGGGTAATGTTCCTTCTTTGGGCTATTAATCTTGCGCCTAAGTTTAACAAATGGACTAAAGCTAATACAAAAGCCCTTGATGAAGTTTCACAGAAACTTAATGAGGAAGCTAATGCTACAGAAAAGAAAATTGATTTCTTAAGCATTATTATGTTATTGGGCATGTCTTTAGTTGTTTCAGCAGTTGGTCAGAACTTCGGTGCTTGGATGAATGGAATCGCTCCTTGGTTAGATACATCAACATGGACAGTATTACTTATTACTGTAGTTGGTTTACTCGGAGCACTTACACCGGTTGGAAAGATGGCTGGTACAGCAGACCTTTCTAACGTAATGCTTTACATTGTAGTTGCTCTTCTTGCTTCAAGAGCTAACTTCTTAGAATTAGCAGATGCTCCTGTATGGATTCTTTCAGGATTTATGATTCTTGCAATTCATGGTATTTTATTATTACTTATTGCAAAATTATTCAAGTTAGATATGTTCACATGTGGTGTGGCTTCTCTTGCTAATATCGGTGGTACAGCATCAGCTCCTGTTCTTGCAGGTTCATATGACGGTGCATTAGTGCCTGTAGGTGTTTTAATGGCCCTTATGGGATACGCAATCGGTACACCGCTTGGGATTTTGACAGCTAACATAATGTCATTGTTCTCATAAAATTATACAGAATAAAAAATATTAAATATTAAATTTCAGTTTATTATTTATTAAAAAATAATTTTGATGAAATGAAAAAGTGTTACCTAAAGGTATACAAATTAACAATAAAAAGTTGCAGCAGAAAAATAAATCTGTTGCAACTTTTTTTAGAAAGTAAATTCTAAAAAAGAAGTAAATAAAGTTAAAAATCAATATCTGAAGGCGGCTTATGGTACAAAGAATTTCGAAGAGAGAAGGTAAATCATGAAGAAACTTATTGATACAAAGAATTGGAAAACGCTTGAAGAATTAGACAAGAAGTTGAAAAATTGGAGAGCGTTGTAAGATAAAACAGGAGAGAGCAGTAAGATAGCTGATTGTAAAAATGCAGATATTTGATATAATTAGAAATCATGAGTGCAAAAGCACCTGCAATACAAGAATGAAAGAGGTTAGCATATGATAACAGTTAAGGAGTACAGAGGACATATAAGAAACTGGAAGGCATTATGTGAAGAATTAGATATAAAAGATGTAATGGGAATGAAAGACGTTGAGATTAAAACCGGCCAGAGAGAAGTTATGGCAGCAACAGGTGAAATTGCAGACGAGGAAAAGATTGCAAAAGAACGTAAGGACAGGGAAGAAAAAATTCTGGTAAAAGCATATGAAAAATGGGGATATGATATGGCAAATCATTTGTATGGAATGTTTGCCTTTGCTTTATGGGATGATGTGGAACAGAAATTATTCTGTGTAAGAGACCATTTTGGAACAAAACCATTTTATTATTATATTACAAAGGATGGAAAAATCCTGTATGGAACAATGATTCGTCAGATTATGAAACAGCCGGGATTTGAAAAAGAATTAAATGAGGAAATGCTTCAGATATATCTGACATTAACTTATGGTGCTGGTGAAGATACATTTTTTAAGGGTGTAAAAAAACTTTTACCTGGAAGATATATGGTTTGGCAAAATGGCAATATTTTGATAGAACGTTATTGGAAACCGGAATTTAAACCAGATGATACAAAGAGCTTAGAGGAGTGGGCAGATGAAATCCATGAGACTTTTGGACAGGTTATGAAAGAGGTTAAGGAAGATAATGAATGGGCTGAATCGTTCCTGTCAGGGGGAGTTGATTCTTCATATGTTCTTGCAATGTCAGATGCAAAAGTGGCTAATGCCTGTGGATATGAGGAAGAACGATTTGATGAGTCTATGATGGCATCAAAAACGGCAGAACTTTTAAATAAAGAATTTGAGAGAAAAGTGGTTGCCCCGGAAGAATATTTTGGAATAGTACCTTATGTAATGCAAAATATGGAGCAGCCATTAGGTGATGCTTCGGCTTTGGTTTTTGCGCTAGGATGTATAGCTACAGCAAAACATACAAAATTATGCTATTCAGGAGAGGGAGCAGATGAGTTCTTTGGCGGATACAACATGTATCGCAATGCTGAACGTTATGGTGATAATTTAAAAACCTTTTATGTAGGCAATACTAATATTATGAAAGAGGAGGAAAAAAAGAAAATTCTCAAAAATTATAATGAAAATATATTGCCGATAAATTTGGTGAAAGATATTTATGATGAAACAGAAGGACTTGACCCACTTGCTAAAATGTCAAATGTAGATATCCAGATATGGCTAGAGGGAGATATTTATCTAAATGTAGACAAAATGAGTGAGGCGGCAGGTCTGGAAATAAGAATGCCTTTGACAGATAGAAGAATTTTTGATATAGCATCACGTATGCCATCAAAATACAAAGTCAATGAGGAACAAAACAAAGTAGCATTCAGAACAGCAGCAGCAAATGTACTTCCGACAGATATAGCATTTCGTAAAAAACTAGGATTTATAGTACCTATCCGTATCTGGATGGCAGATGAACGCTATAACCAGGATGTACAAAGACTTTTCAATTCAGATATTGCAGAAAAATTCTTTAATGTAGATGAAATAAAAGCTATATTTGACGAATATATAGGTGGTAATTCAGATAACTGGAGAAAAGTGTGGACAATTTATACTTTCCTTGTATGGTATGAAGAATATTTTGTTAAAATGTAGTAAAAAAGATAGTTTTGCATTTTAAGGACCCACATTTGAAATATATTCTGTATAAGTGTATATCATAGAAGAATAAATAATCATATAAGAGAATTGGCAGCAAATTACTTTGCTGCCAATATTGCTTTTAGAAATTCCCAAACTCTTTTTACGGAAGAAATACTCATCTTTTCATTTGGAGTATGAACGTTGTATAGGTTTGGTCCAAATGAAATACAATCCATTCCGGGCATTTTGTCTGAAAAAATACCACACTCTAGACCTGCATGCAGTGTTTCCACGGAAGGTTTTTGACCGTATTGTTTGCTATATATATCAACACAAAGTTCTTTTAATTTTGAATCCTTCTTATATGGCCATGCAGGATAATCACCTAAACAATCTATGGTACCATTTAACGTTTTGGTTAAAAGTTTTATTTTGTTAGATAATGCTGTCTTTGCAGAAGAAATAGAACTTCTGATAGAAACTTTTACAATAAATTCATCTTCTGTTAGCTCCATAACTCCAATATTAAGAGAAGTTTCAACCAGACCTGGTAAATCAACGCTCATATTTTGGACGCCATTTGGCATAAGATTAAGAGCTGTTAATATTTTGTCAAGTGAATCAGAGTCCAAAACAGAAATATTGTCAGATTTTTCAATATTAACATTTACCATAATATCAGGATCGGCTGTGCCATATTCGGCTTTCATTTGGTTTAAGAAGTCGTCTATTATAGGCGAAAGCAAAGAAACATTCTCAATTACAATACGTGCCTGGCTTTGATTTGGAATAATATTTTCTTTACTGCCGCCTTTTATGTCGAGCAGTCTAAAATTAAGATTTTCGTTAATCAATAACAGTAAACGTCCCATTAAAACATTGGCATTGGATTTTCCTTTATTAATTTCTATTCCGGAATGACCGCCCGTAAGTCCAACGATAGAAATAGTGCAGATATTACCGGAAAATGTCGTATAATTGACTGGTATATGACAGTGGTGGCGCATACCTCCGGCACATCCTACAGTGAGAATCCCCTCGACTTCAGAATCAATATTAAGCATTTTTTTAGCTTTGCATTCAGACAAATCAATTGCTGATGCACCTAAAAGCCCAACTTCTTCAGAAACGGTTAGGACTATTTCTAAGTCAGGATGTGGAATGTCCTCAGAATCGAGTAATGCTAATGCATAGGCAATTGCAACACCATTATCACCGCCTAAGGTTGAACCGTTAGCATAGATAAAATCATTATCAACAACAAGCTCGACACCTTCTTTTTCCATATCTAACATACAGTCAGCATTTTTTTCTCCAACCATATCAAGATGCCCCTGAACCATAATAGTTTCAGCGTTCTCATAGCCATAGGTAGCACTTTTAAAAATAATGACGTTTCCCATATCGTCCTGTCTGTATGCTAAATTATGTTCTTTAGCAAAATTAACACAGTAATCACTGATAGCCTGTTCGTGAAATGAGATATGTGGAATCTTGCTTAATTCTTCAAAATAGTAAAAAACTTTTTCGGGTTCTAATCCATGTAATTTATTCATTAATATAAAAATCAGGTATATGACTGCAACTATTATTACAGCATACCTTTTCCTCCTAAAAAAATAATAGTCAGCAAATAGTGACTAAAATGTAATATTAATTATAATAACAAAAATATAATATTTATGCTAGTTTTATATAGTTAAAAAGTAAACATAAATGCAGAAAAGAGTAGGTGCAAAATACATATAAATAAAAAGTATATGTAATTATACAGCTGTGCCATAGATATTGATTATAATAAACGAATGTAATTAGATGTAGATATTTAAAAATATATTGTGATATGAAAGTGAAAATATATTTATATTACAAAAGATTTTATAGCATTAAATTGATTGACTATTAAAATGTTAAGTTATAAAATGAAATTGTACGCATGTATTACATATGTTAACGGAAATTTGAAAAAGGAGGAGAAAAATGAAAAGAATAAAGAAAATTTTAGCATTAGTGTTAGCAGTTGCAATTGCTTTAAGCACTAATATTTCATTCGGAGTAACTCAGGTACAGGCTGCTGCTAAAAAAGGAAAGGTTACTAGTGTAAAGGTAACAAATATTAAGGGAGATTGCCTTAATATGAAAAAAGGTACTACGAAGGTTTTGAAGGTATCTGTAAAAACCTCAGGTAAGAAAGTTTCAAAGGCATATACTTTCAAATCAAGCAACAAAAAAGTAGTGGCTGTATCAAAATCAGGAAAAAATATTAAATTAAAAGCAAAGAAAGATGGCACAGCTAAGGTAACAATTAAGACAAAAGGTTCACCAAAGAAAACTACAGTTATAAATGTTACTGTAGGTCAAAAAGTTAAGAACGTTAAGCTTAGCAAGAGCAAAGCTTCTTTAGAAGTAGGACAAAATATAAAACTTTCTGCCACTGTTTTAACAAAGAAGGCTGTTAACAAGAAATTAAAATGGGAAAGCTAAAATAAAAATGTGGTAACGGTAAGCCAAAAAGGTGTTGTTTTAGCAAGGAGTCAAGGAACAGCCATTATAACAGCAAAAGCACAAGATGGTTCGGGAAAGAAAGCTAAATGTACAATCACAGTAAAAAAAGTCATAAGAATAAAAAATGTAAAGGTTATGTCAGATGGTGTATTAAAAATCGAATTAACCGATGCTTCAAAGCTTACTGCCAAGAACTTTGCTATAAAGTCTAAAAAGTTAGTTAATGGAGCATATCTTAATGATTTGAAGGTGTCTGATGTTTATACTGATGATTATATAACATATTATGTTGTTACCGAAAACGGTGTAGGATATGGTGAGTATATTCATGTTTATATAAATAGTTTAACAGGAAGTAGTAAGACAGCAACTTATGAAATGCTTTATTCAAGGAATGAAAATAAAACAAACTATTATTTTAGATATGTATATTTGAAAGAAAATGAAAATATTCAAGATGGAAATTATGATGATTATGTAATAGAACCATACAGTTGCAATGGTTATACTCAGGCAACATGGTCAGAACTACCAAAGGGAATAAAAGCAGAAAATACAGTAGATAGAGTGATTTTAAGTGGAAGACCAACGGAATCAGGATTAAAGGAAACAGTTTTTACTTTCAAGGACGAATTAGGTTATATATATAAAACAACTGTGGTATTTATGACTTGTTCAGAAGAATATATTGTTGCACCATCAAGAAATATGCATTATGTTACAAGAGAAAATAACATGGCATATGTTGGGGATGAAATAATAGTTAGTTCTAATAATGAATTTAGAAAATTGAAATATGAAATAATTGGAAATAATTACGGTCTTGCAATTGGTGAAGATGATGAATATATGCATATTTATGGTGATTTGGCAGCTGGAACATATGATGTAAAAATAAAGATTACAGATACAGTTAAAAATATATCCGCTACTGTGACATATAGATATAATATTCAAAAAGGCATCAAGATTACTGGTAATGTTAAAGATTTGGCCGGTGCTCCAATTCCTGATATACCTGTATATGCCGACAATAATGAAGATTCTAAATATGGTTTATGTTATTCAGCGTGGACAGATGAAAAGGGAAATTATACATTATATGTTTCAAAAGGGAATTATGATATACAGTTAGGAGTAGGTTATTTATACTCTAGAGCAGTATATGAAAAAAATATAGTGTTTGATGTAGCTAATTTGAATTTTAAGGCTAATATATATACGGTAACTATCAAAGAAAATAGTGATGATACATACTATTATGATGAATGGTATGATGAAGATGGAAAGTGGTATGGAGATGGCAGTATATTATATCTTAAACCGGGTACCTATAAATTAACATCAAAACGAGATAACGACATTTTTAAAATAAAAGCAATATTGAATATTAATGTTAATAGTAATTTGATTGTTACTCCAGAAGTAAAAAAAGAAATAATTGAAGACGTGACGGAATTGAAAGTAGGAACAGATGCAGAACATACAGATAATGGTAGTTGTTGCTATTATAGTTTTAAAGCTGAAGAATCAGGATATTATAAATTCTATTCTAAGAATGTAGATGATGAGGAATCGTATAATGATCCATGGGCATATTTATATGGTGATGATGGAGTACATTTAAGATATAATGATGATACTCCGGAAGGTACTGATTATCATTTCTCAATGATAAATTACTGCGAAGCAGGAAAAACATATTATTTAAAAGTTTATGCATACGATGAATGTAAGGTGTGCGTATCTGAATCTAATGAAGAAGAATATAATAGTTATTATAATTCAGAAGAAGATGATGACTATGATGACGGCTATGACGAATAAGGTTGCACTTTTTTAAAGTGATTAGCCTACAATCTCTACTGGTGAGATTATACAGTTTAAAATCATTGATAAAAAATAATAAAATCTTACGGAAAAGTTTTTTGCCAAAGTGCAAAAAACTTTTTCAGCTATATTGACATAAAAATTCATCTGTGCTATGATATCAAGGCTATTGAGTTGTTGAACTATGTTCGGGAAGATTTGACAGCATGATCAAGAGCAAACGGGTTGGCGTTGCCAATTATTATAAAAATTAGAAGAGGTGAATGTAATGAGAGAAGGAATCCATCCAGATTACCAGCAGGCAACCGTTACATGTAACTGTGGTAACACATTCGTAACAGGTTCAACAAAATCAGAACTTCATGTTGAAATTTGTTCAGCATGTCATCCTTTCTACACAGGACAGCAGAAAGCTGTTTCAGCTCGTGGTAGAATTGATAAGTTTAATAAGAAATATGGTATCAAATAATTTTGAGGATAACAGGTTGAGAAGAAATTCTCAACCTATTTTCTTATAATGACTAATAAGAAATGGTAATTGAAGCAGGAAGCTCATTTGCTTTAGAAAATTGACATTTATAGTTTACAAAAAGTAGGACGAAAATATGGAAAATAAAAATAGACTTGGTTCATCTAATATTGGTGGACAGGCTGTAATAGAAGGAATTATGATGCGTAACAAAAATAAGTATGCAGTTGCAGTTAGAAAACCGGATAATTCTATTGCAGTAGATGTAAAAGAACATAAAGGAATTGGGCAGGGAAACAAAATTATGTCACTGCCATTTATAAGAGGAATTTTTAATTTCGTGGATTCTATGGTTGTCGGAATTAAGACACTTACCTATTCAGCAAGCTTCTTCGAAGACGAGGAAACAGAAGAACCAGACAAATTAGAATTATGGCTTCAGAACAAATTTGGCGAAAAAGCAGAAAAAGTTATTATGGGATTTACAGTATGTCTTTCAATAATTATCGCAGTAGGTTTGTTTATGATTTTGCCGTTATTTATTGCAGATATGATTGAAAAATATGTTCCTGGAGTAACAAAAAAAGCTGTTCCGGTTGTGGAAGGTATAGTAAAAATTATTATTTTTATAGCTTATCTTTTATTAATATCTCTGATGAAAGACATACAGAGAACTTTTATGTATCATGGAGCAGAACATAAGTGCATTAATTGCATAGAAGAAGGAAAAATTCTTACAGTGGATAATGTTAGAACAAGCTCACGTTACCATAAGAGATGTGGAACCAGTTTTTTACTGATTGTTATGGTAATAAGTATAATATTCTTTATATTAATCAGAACTGATAATGTGTGGCTTAGATACGTTATAAGAATACTTTTGGTTCCTGTAATTGCAGGAATATCTTATGAATTTATAAAAATTGCTGGAAAATCAGAAAACAAGTTCATTAATATGTTAAGTAAGCCGGGAATGTTAATGCAAAAAATTACAACCAAAGAACCGGATGATGATATGATTGAAGTTGCCATAAAAGCAGTAGAAGCTGTTTTTGACTGGGAAAAATATTTGAAAGATAATGGCATTGACTAAAGAAAGGTTTAATAAATTGGAACTTTTAATCAGAGATGTTATAAAACAAGGTGAGGAAATACTAAAAGCTGCAGGAATCGTGGATTGGAAGATTGACAGTTGGCTTTTAGCAGAATACGTTTTTGATATTAACAGAACAGTTTTTTATATGAATCCTAATATGAAGGTTGACACAAAATTAAGGGATAAATATATAGAATTAATAAATTTGAGAGCATTAAAAACTCCTTTGCAATATATAACTGGAAAACAAGAATTCATGGGCTTAGATTTTATTGTTAATGAAAATGTTCTAATACCACGACAGGATACTGAATTGCTAGTGGAAAAAGTTGTTGAACATATCAAAACTAAAAAAGAGAAAGTTAAGGTTTTAGATATGTGTACAGGCTCAGGATGTATTGCGATATCTATTGATAAATTATGTGAAAATGCCTGGGTTTTTGCTGCGGATGTGTCTGAAAAAGCGTTGGATATTGCAAAGAAGAATAATGAATTAAATAATACAAATGTAACATTTATACAGTCTGATTTGTTTACAAAAATACAGTCGGATTTTGATATTATAGTATCAAATCCACCATATATAAAAACAAAGGAAATTGAAGCCTTAATGGATGAAGTTAGGGTTCATGAACCTAGAATTGCATTAGATGGTTCCACAGATGGACTTAAATTTTATAAAAAAATTGCAATAGATGGTAGACAATACCTAAGAAAAAATGGCATAATGTTTTTAGAAATTGGATATGATCAGGGAATAAGTGTTCCTGAAATATTAGATATAAATGGATATACCGATATAAAAGTATATAAAGATTTGGCGGATAATGACAGAGTAGTCATTGCAAGAAAGGAATAAGAATGTTTGACAAGTTAGATGGAATATTAGAAAGATATGATGAAATTATGGAACAGTTAAATGATCCTAATGTAGTCAGTGACCAGAATAATTTTAGAAAATTAATGAAGGAACAAAGTGACCTTGCACCTATCGTAGAAGCATATAAGGCTTATAAAGATGCAAAACAGACTGTTGAAGACAGCCTTATGATTTTAGAAGAAGAATCTGATGAAGATATGAGAGAGCTTGCAAAGGAAGAAATGAATGATGCAAAGAATCAGATTATGGAATTAGAAGAAAAATTAAAAGTTTTGTTACTTCCAAAAGACGAGAATGATGACAAGAACGTTGTTGTAGAAATACGTGGTGGTGCAGGTGGAGATGAAGCAGCTTTGTTTGCTGCTGAATTGTATAGAATGTATTGTATGTATGCAGAGACACAGCGATGGAAAACAGAAATGATTTCTGTAAATGAAAATGGTTTAGGTGGCTTCAAAGAAGTAGTATTTATGATTAACGGACAGGGAGCATATTCTAAATTAAAATACGAAAGTGGAGTTCACCGTGTACAGAGAATTCCGGTAACAGAATCAGGTGGACGTATCCATACTTCAACTGCTACTGTAGCAATTATGCCGGAAGCTGAAGAAGTGGATGTTGAAATTGATATGAATGATTGTAGATTTGATGTATTTAGAGCATCAGGTAATGGTGGACAGTGTGTAAATACAACAGACTCTGCGGTAAGACTTACACATATTCCTACAGGAATCGTAATTTCATGTCAGGATGAAAAATCACAGCTTAAGAATAAGGACAAGGCATTAAAGGTACTTCGTGCAAGACTTTATGAATTAGAATGTCAGAAGAAGCAGGATGCAGAATCTGAAGCTAGAAGAAGTCAGATTGGAACCGGTGACAGATCTGAAAAGATTAGAACATACAACTTCCCACAGGGCCGAGTAACTGATCATAGAATTAAATTCACATCACATAGATTAGATGAAATATTAAATGGAAGTCTGGATGAAATTATTGACAACTGTATAGCGGCAGACCAGGCAGCAAAATTAAGTAATATGGAAAATCAGGCTTAAATATGATATTGTGTCGGGGGAGGAAAATATCAAATGTATGGGATTATAGATATACATAATCATATTTTATTTGATGTGGATGATGGTGCAGACTCTTTGGAACAATCATTGATAATGCTAAAAGAAGAATATTCTCAAGGAGTGAAAAAAGTTATATTAACACCTCATTTTCATTTGCAGCATTACGAGAATAAACCGGATGCTATCCTTGACAGGTTTAAGAAATTAAAAGAGGTAGCCGCTAAGGAATTTCCTGATATGGAATTATATTTAGGTAATGAGATAATGGCATGCAATGACATATCACAGCTTCTTGATGAAAAATATGTTTTTACAATGGCTGATTCACGATATATTTTGGTAGAATTCTATCCTAGTGAGAGCTATGACAGAATTGAACAGTTTGTAAGCAGAGTAGTGAATGAGGGATATATACCGATTATAGCTCATTGTGAAAGATATAAATGTCTTCAAAAGAGATTTGGCGGAGTAAATACAGAGGGGATGAGGCATCTCATAGAAATGGGAGCTTATTTTCAGGTTAATTGCCAGAGTATATATGACAGACATCGTAAATTTGTAAAAAAACTTATCGATAATGATTTGTTACATTTTGTGGCAAGCGATGCACATAATCTGACTACACGAGGTATCAATTGGAATGTGTGTGTGAATAGTCTTAAAGAAAAATATAATGAACAGTATCTGAAATGGTTATTGATTGAAAATCCTGAAAAAGTGATACAGGGAAAATACATATAAAATAAGGGAGAAATAATAATCGATGGAAAATCCAAATAATGAAATTGAAATTGATGTGGGGGCGTTGTTACACGCAATTTTAAACAAGATTGTATTAATTGTGATGGTGGGTATATTAACTGCTTTAGCTTCATTTGCTTTTACAGAATATTTTATCGAGGACAAATATACATCCACAACTCAGGTATACATATTTGTAAAACTAGATAAGGAACAAAAATCACTAACGTCATCTGACTTAGCTGCAGCAAATTATTTTGCACCGGATTATCAGGTACTTTTGACTAGCAGACCGGTTTTGCAGGAAGTAAAAGAAGAATTAAAACTTGATATGACAATAGAAGAATTAAGTTCTATGATATCAGTTGAATTGATTGAAGATACCAGAATTATGGAGATTTCTGTTACCACAACTGACCCTAAAATGTCTCAATTAATTGCTAATAAAGTAAGAGATGTGGCAAATAGCAAGACAAAGGAAGTAGTAACCGGAATTGAAGCTGTAAATGCTGTAGATGATGCTAATCTACCGACTAAGCCGGTTAGTCCAAGTTTAAAGAAAAATACAGCACTTGGATTTGTTGGTGGTGCAGGAATTGTTATATTGATTATATGTATTATGTTTATTTTAGATGATACAATTAAGACTACGGAAGATGTTGAAAAGTATCTTGGAATAAGTGTACTTGCATCAATCCCTGTTATTAATTCAGGTACAAAGGGATATGGATATGAGTATGGATATGGAGAACCTAGAAATAAGAAAAAAGGTAAAAAGGGGAGGAAATAAACAAAGATGCTAAATATTAATCTTGAAAAAGTTTCTGAATTGGATTTTATGACAAGAGAGGCATATAAAACATTAAGAACAAATGTGCAGTTTTGTGGCGATAGTGTAAAAGTTGTTGCAATTACAAGCAGTGTTCCTAATGAAGGAAAATCCACTGTTACCTTTAATCTTGCAATCTCAATGGCAGAATCAGGGAAAAAAGTATTGTTTATAGATGGAGATCTTAGAAAGTCCGTATTAATTGGACGTTACAAAATTAATAAGGCTATTAAAGGATTGACACAGTATTTATCAGGTGTAGAAAGTTTAGAAAATATAATTTATAGTACAAATGTTTCAAATCTTGATATGATTATTTCAGGACCTGTTCCACCTAATCCTGCAGAATTACTTGGAGGAACAAAGTTTTCTGAAATGCTTGAAAAAGTAAAAGAAACTTATGATATGGTAATTATCGATACACCACCTATCGGCAGGGTTATTGATGCGGCAATTATTGCATCACAGGCAGATGGCGTATTATTCCTTATTTCTCAGGGCAGCATTAGTTACAAATATGCACAAAAGCAAATTGAGCAGCTGAAAAAATCAGGCTCAAAGATTCTAGGTGCAGTAATTAATAAAGTTGAACCACATGGAGAATACAAAAAGTACAAGAAGAACAAATCTGATTATTATGACTATTATGGAAAATAAACAACCTTTAAAGTGGATAATAAAAAATAGCAAAAATGAAATTCCGTGGATAATTATACTTAGTATTTCAAATGTTTTACTAGCCTTAATTTCCACGATTTTGGCTTTAGTTAGCAAAATGGCAATTGATTCAGCATGGAAAGCGTCGGTAGCAACAAATAGCAGCGATTTTGCACATTATAGGCAGCTTATAATACTAAACTGCATATTAATATTTGTGATTATAACATTAAGGCTTGCATTACGAATTTTTTCACAGAGCAGGTCTGTAAAAGTTCAGGCAACATTAGAAATGAAAATGCGCTCAGAACTGTTTGGCTCCATTATGGAAAAAGATTATGACACAATAAATAAGTATCACAGTGGAGATTTGATGAATAGAATGACAAGTGATATGAAAATTGTGACTGAGGGAATTGTTTCCATAATTCCTGAGGCTTTATACTTTTTTACACAGTTTGTGGGTGCCTTCGTAGTTTTAGTAATATTTGACTGGAAATTTACTATGGTCTTTATTGGGGCAGGAATTATTATGTCTGCGATAGCCATGTTTTTTAGAAAAAGGTTAAAACATCTACATAAGGAAGTTCAGCAGACAGATGGAAAGGTTCGCTCTTTCTTTCAGGAAGCAATAGAAAGTTTGCTAGTGGTAAAAACATTTGGTATCGAAAATAAACTTAGCAAAAAGGGAGATGTACTTCAGAAAACAAATTTTGATGTCAAAATGAAAAGAAGGAATATAACGATTTTTGCTAATTCCGGGTTTTCGTTTATTTTTAATGTAGGATATTTGTTTGCACTTGGATGGTGTGCAATAAAAGTAAGTGTTGGAATGATGACTTATGGTACATTGACAGCAGTATTACAGCTTATATCCCAGCTACAGACACCATTTGTTAGTATTACAAAGATGTTTCCACAGTATTATGGAGTGATTGCTTCGGCTGAACGAATTATGGAAATAGAAAACATAAATGCTGAAATAAAGTCAAAAGAAAAAATAGACGTAAGAAAGATTTACGATAATTTAAAATGTATTAAGTTTTCTAATCTTAAATTTAATTATGGGAGAGAGACTGTAATTGAACAGGGTAATGCAACTATAAACAAGGGAGATTTTGTTATAATTAGAGGCATATCGGGAATTGGAAAAAGTACATTGATGAAGATGTTACTTGGTGTGTTTAAACCAAAGTTTGGTTCGATTGAGATATGTTTAAATGATGGAAAGATTCTTTACGCAGGACCTGATACTAGAGGATTGTTTTCTTATGTGCCACAGGGTAATTATCTGTTTAGCGGAACTATAAGAGAAAATATTATGATGATAAATTCTAATGCAACAGAGTTTGAAGTTGATAAAGTGTTGGAATTATGTGGAATAAGTGATTTTATTAAAACTTTACCGAATGGTCTTGATACTGAAATTGGTGAAAAGGGGTTAGGAATTTCTGAAGGACAAGCGCAACGTTTTGCAATAGCAAGAGCACTTCTTAGTGATGCTCCGATTATTTTGTTAGATGAAGCTACCTCTGCACTAGATAAGGAGACAGAGGAATATGTTCTTAGAAATATTAAAAATCTGACGGACAAAACTTGTGTGATTATTACTCATAAGATGGCAGCTTTAGAGGTTTGCAATAGAGAGTTTGTTATTGAAAAGAAAATTCTTTCAGATATAGAGCAATAATTTCAGATTTCGCTAAGCAAAACATGCAATAATTATAGATGATGCTAAGCAAAAAAATGCAATAATTTCAGATGACGCTAAGTAAAAAATGCAATAATTATATAACAAAGACACGCTTGTTTTCTATTCGATTTGCACCGCTTATTTACCTGCAGTCGCCGAAACTCGCCCTATGGGCTCAGACAGTCGGCTTTGTGCAGGTAGCTAGGTGCAAATCTCATTACGAAAACTTCACTATCGTCTTTTGTTATATTATTATTGCATTTTTTTCTTTAGTTGTATTTGTGGTTATTGCATTTTTTTTCTTTAGCTGTATTTGTGGTTATTGCATTTTTTTTCTTTAGCTGTATTTGTGATTATTGCATTTTTGTTTTGGCTGTATTTGTGGTTATTGCTTTTTTTGCTTTATCTGTTTTTGGAATATTGAATTTTTGGTTTTAGTTGTTTTTGGATTTTTTTTGCTTTTGTAGTGTTTGCAGTTTAGGCATTAGTGCTTATTTTGTGTGTTTGTTGAAGTTCTTTCCAAAGTGCGTCATGGAATATCATTGCTAGTTCTTCCCAATGTTTGTGTTGTTCTTTTTCATAGTTTAGTTGTTCTTTTAGTTTTCCTATTTCTGTTATTAGTTGGTTTGTGTCATTTTTTAATGACGATGTTGCTGTTTTCTTCATTTCTAGTTTCCCCCTTTATTGTGGTAGTATATCATTTTATGGTTTGGTTGTGTTTTTTTTTCGTCGACTTTGTTTGACATTTCTGTTTTTATATGGTATATATTTGAATGTATTAATTGCACTAATCGACATAGTACAATTAATGCATAAGACTATGTTTGGTTTATGGGTTATATTAGGAGGTTTTTATGCTTGAAACAAGAAATTTAAAGAAGGTTTATAGGACGAAAAAAGGTGTGTCGGTTAATGCGCTTAATGGTGTTTCGGTAAAGTTTCCAGAGAAGGGACTTGTTTTTCTTTTGGGAAAATCCGGAAGTGGCAAGTCTACTTTACTTAATTTGTTAGGGGGCCTTGACAGGTATGATGAGGGTGAAATTATTATTAAAGGTGTTTCTTCTAAGGAGTTTAAGCAGGGACATTTTGATTCGTATAGAAATACCTATGTTGGTTTTATTTTTCAAGAGTATAATATTTTAGAAGAATTTACAGTGGGAGCAAATATTGCCTTGGCTATTGAGCTTCAGAATAGGAAGGCTTCTGATGCCGAGATTAATAGTATTCTGAAACAGGTTGACCTAGAAGGCTTTGGTGACAGAAAACCTAATGAGCTTTCAGGAGGCCAGAAGCAAAGGGTAGCTATTGCAAGAGCTTTAGTTAAGGAACCTCAGATTATTATGGCTGATGAGCCTACCGGTGCCCTTGATTCTAATACCGGAAGACAGGTTTTTGAGACTTTAAAGAAGTTGTCTAAGGATAAGTTGGTTATTGTTGTGTCTCATGACAGGGATTTTGCACAAAAGTTTGGTGACAGAATTATTGAACTTGCAGATGGAAACATTATTGATGATGTTACACGTACAAGCGGGTATCGTGATAATAATATAGAAAGTGGTATTACTGGTGATGTTCCACGCACAGATAAATATTATAATAATGAAACAGAAGGTATTATCATTGATGATGTTACATGTACAAACAAGTATTATGCTGATGAATCAGATGGTATCACTTTTGATGATAATACAATGCTTATTAAGTCCGGTTATCATCTGACTGAGGACGATAGACGAATGATTAATGAGTATTTAGAAAAACTTGATAATGATTTGACGTGTAAAGTTGTTAAACAGACGAAGATTTCTTTTGAAAAAACTGATGAACGAAAGATTAATTATTCAGATAGTGAGTTTAAGCTTATTAAGTCGAAATTACCTTTAAAGAATGCTTTTAAAATTGGTGCTAGTGGATTGAAATATAAAAAAATCAGATTGGCTGTAACAATTTTGCTTTCCTTTATAGCTTTTACTCTTTTTGCATTAGCAGATACTATGGGGAATTATAATCACATTAAAACGTGTACGAATTCCATCAAGGATTCAGAGATTTCTTATGCATCAGTAGCGAAGTCTTTGATGTACGGAGAAGGTGTTCATAGTTATTGGAGTGAATACGGTAATTATTTAAGTAGTGATGAAATTAAAAAGCTTAATAAGGATACAGATTACGATTTTGTTGGCGTTGTAAGACCGGATATAGACTTAGAAATATATAATTATGATAAAAATGTTAAACTTTCAGAAAGCGATATGATATGCTATGCAACTGATTTTTCAGGGTTCACTGCGCTAACGGAGGAAAATCTAAAAAAGATGGGATATAAACTTGTTGCAGGAAACCTTCCATCTGATAATGGCAACGAAATTGCCATAAGTGAGTATGTTTATGAAACTTTTGCTAAGGCTGGTTACAGCATGAGTAGCAGTGATAAGGACAAGATGGAAATTAAATATTATAGTGATTTGGTTGGCAAAAAACTTTTTATAAATGATAAAGAATATACTATAGCAGGAATTGTAGATACAAAAATGGATATGAATCGATATGCAAGCATATCGGAAAGTACTAAGGGAAAATCGTCGGCACAAATTATTGCAGATTTTGCTTTGAGCAATGAACTAGACCAGATTAAACAGTATAGTTTATCATGCACTGTTTTTGTAAGTGAAGTTGAGCTTAAAAAAATTATGGATGACAATCCAGGTTATGTTGGACTTACTAACTGCTATATGTTTGTTAGCGATGAAAATACTAACATAGATTCAAGCAGACTTGCGAAGCTTAGCGAAATAAATTTAGATGATGTTACATGGATAAATGAAAAGAAAGATACGTTGAATAGGGATGAAATAATTATAGATGCAAATTCGTTTATATCCTACACAGATAAAGGGGAAATTAAGGAATTTAGCAGTGAGGAATTACTAAAATATTTGAAGGAGCATAAATATACCCTAAATTACTATATAGATGAAAAAGATGGTTCGATTGAAAATGTAAAAGTTGTGGGTGTTTTGAATCTTGAAAAAGTTCAGAAAAAAATTTCTGATGTATATGTTGTCTCAGATGAAATTTACAATATGGATTGGAGTAGGGGAAAAGGTGAATATGCATATGCGGTGACATCGATGCCTACTGATAAGAATGATATAGAAAGTTTGGTAAAATATTGTTACGCAGATAATGCTGGCATGAGATATCAAATGAAAAACTCAGTAGCATATGAGTTGGATTCTATTAATGAGATTTTGCAGATTTTGTCTAAATTATTTCTATATATAGGTATAGGATTTGCAGTTTTTGCAATGGTTATGTTATCTAATTTTATTGCAACAAGTATTTCTTATAAAAAACAGGACATTGGAATTCTTCGTGCAATTGGGGCAAGAAACCATGATGTATTTAGGATTTTCTTTTCAGAAAGCTTTATTATTGCAATGACTAATTTTATTTTGGCTGTTGTTGCAACGGGAGTAATAACTGCTGCGATAAACGAAGTATTCAGAAAAGAAGTCGGAATTCTTATTACAATACTTAATTTCGGACCAAGACAGATTTTGTTATTATTACTTATAAGTTTAGTAGTAGCATCAGTTGCAAGTTTTGTACCGGTATATAAAATTGCGTCAAAGCGACCAATTGAGGCAATAAGAAACAGATAAAAATATTCTATAGCAATAAAAAAACAAGAAATTATTCAATATAGCAAAATAAATACAATTTGTTGCTTGCAAGATAGAGTATGTGATATTATAATTCTACTATCGACACACATTTACGAAATTCACATTATGTCAGGAGGATATATTCATGACATACGAGCAGTTTATTGATGAAATCAAAAATGGTGTGGAAGAAGTGATTAAAGAAAGCTTTGAAGATGCTATAGTTGTTATACGAACAGTTACAAAAAACAATAATGTAAAAAGAAAAACAATCAGCATTATGAGAAAAGATGAAAAAGCTACACCGACCATATATCTTAAAGGATATCATCAGGAATACAGGAATGGCAAAAGTATTGATGAAATATGCCATGAAATTGTGAAAGTTTATAAAGAAGGTATTGAGAATTTTAAGTTGAATATAGACCTAGATGATTTTATGAATTACGCAAGAATAAAAGATGATATTTGTTATAGACTAGTTAATTATGAAATGAATAAGAACGCATTAAACAAAAAACCACATTACAGATTTCTTGATATGGCTATTGAATTTTATATTTCTGTTGTTAATAATGAATTAGAACAGGCGACAGTAAATATTCAGAATTTTCATTTAGAAAGATGGAATATTACAAAAGAAGAACTTAAAAAGACTGCTTTAGAGAATACCTGGAAAAAATATCCGGCTGAAATAAAAAGAATGGAAGATGTTATTTCAGAAATTATATTAGGAGAATTCAAGGATGAATCTAAGGAGGATACAGACTATATTTCAGAAGAGGTAATCTATAATGACAGCAATATTGATTACGTAAAAAATATGGTCAGAGAGGAAGTAGAAAAGTTAAAGAGGGACAGTGAGATGGATATGTATGTGCTGACTAATACTTCACGTGATTATGGAGCAACATGTATTACGTATCCCGGAGTATTAAGGAACTTTGCAAAAGAAAAGGACAGTGATTTCTTTATTATTCCAAGTTCTGTTCATGAAGTTATACTTATTGTAGGAAAACAAATGTCCATAGAAGAACTAAACAATATGGTAAACGAAGTAAATAAAAATGAATTAGATGCAATAGATATATTATCTAATCATGTATATACATATATAAAAGAAACAGAAGATATTGTTTATTAAAAAAATGCTCTTGTTGTGTTTGCAGCAAAACTGTGAATATAATAAGAGCATTGATGTTTTATAAGCCAATAAAAAATTAAGATATGTCGCTTTTATCTGTTGACGAAAATATGCGTAAATGTTAATATTTCATTTAGAAAAAGTGCGTGAGAAACAGACTAGTTATAATTAGAATGGAGAGTTTTGTGAAAAATAAAAAGTACGTTCAAAATAACACAAAAAAGCATAAGAATAAGATAGATAAGAAAACAGATACTATAGGAATAAATAAAAATAAGACAACTAAAAAAACAAATGCTGGAGGAATAAATAAAAATAAGACAACTAAAATAAGAAATACCACTGAAATAAATAAAAATGATATAAGATTAAAAATAAAAAAAAGAATCATTTTATGTTTATTATTGGTAATAGCTTTATTGTCTGCAGTCATAGGAATTTGTAATTTTATAGTGATTAAGACGGAACATAGACAATACATATATGTAGATAAAGATATGGATATTAATAATCTAGTAGAAAAAGATTTTATCATAGTTCCGGGAGCAGCAGTTGCCGGAGGTCAAATAGGTGCAATAGGTACGGAACGAATTAATGCGGCTGTTAAAATATATAAGTCAGGAGTAGCTAATAAAATTATTGTTTCTGCAGGAAGTATGGAAGAAACAAAAATCATGGCACAGTATCTTGAAAATAAAGAAATTCCTCTAGATGATATAATTGTCGATAATTATGGAACAAATACCTATGCAACAATAGCCAGAGCAAAAGAAAAATATAATAATAAAACATTTTATTTTTGTACACAGGAAATGTATTCTGGCAGAGCATCATATCTTATGAAAAAGTTAGGAATAGATGGTCAGGTTGTATGTGTAGACACGATGTATTATCAAAACACAAAAAAAGCCAAGGGTAGAGAAATATTTGCAAATGTCAAGGCGATTTTTGAACCGGTATTACGTATGAAAAAGCCTAAACATTCCACAAAACAACAGGCTTATGATAAACCACAAACAACAAAAAAGAATCAGGCTATTAATGGAATATTAGATGAAGAAGCCGATATTCCTGAAGATTGTTTTGTTGAAGATATTAATAAAGATGATGAATATGATGTGAAAAAGGCAGTGGCCTATGCAAGAAAATATGCATATGAGAATAATAATAAGTATCCATTATTTGAAATGAATTGTACAAATTTTGTTTCTCAATGTTTGTTAGAAGGCGGTATAAGCCCACAAGGTCAGGGAGAAATATCAGAAAATAACAGATATAAAATTTCAAAGTCAAAAAATGAATGGTATAGTATATCGGAAACTGTAAAAAGTACAGGGAGAATACATTATAGTACATCATCTAATTTCATAAATACCGAAAAATTTATAAGGTATTTTACAAAAAAGAGAGGATACAGATTGTCAGTTTATGATAATGATTATGAAGGAAAATTAGAATGTTATAATGATATAGCATCAGGTGATATTTTGATTTTTTATGAAGGAGACAATAAAATATCTCATTTAGGCATTGTTACAGGAAAAGGAGATATGAATGCATATTATTGTTCAAATACCAATGCTAAAAGAGATTATGGAGTTTTTACAATGAGTGATGAAATATATTCTAAAATGGGAATATTACATATGTCAGAATAAACAATAGGAGGATAAAAACATATGAAAAAAAGAATGTGGTGCTATATAAAGAATGTTATAGTAGCATTATTGGTATTTTTTATGGGAACTGCTTCTCTTAGCAATATGGTCTACGCAGGGGCGGGCAATTATTTTGAAAATACTAAAGGAAGTGCAAATTCATATCTTGCATTTGTAAAACTAACATCAGAAGGAGTGCAATATGATATAAGAGGCAGTCTAAAACCATATGCCATATCTGGTGATAGCACTTTTGAACAATTTATTAAGGGGTTGGATTTGAGCGATTCTTTAATTTTAAATACTGAGTACGCATTTAATAATGAAGATGCCACAGTGATTGTTGAAGTGAAATGTAAAAATGAATGGGTACATGTCGGACAATATGATAGGGATACGGGGTATATAAATACATCCTATAATTTTAATAGTGACAAATATGCATATTTAGAACAGCAGCAATATATTGATATGCGTATAGGATATGAAAAAAAGGATAGAGCTGGTTATTCCAATCTATATGCAAGATTTGCTAGAAAATACAGTATTTCATATGAGTTAAATGGTGGAAAATTCGATGAAAAAGTTGATAATACATATGTAACAGGTATGGATTATAATGTGCCTAATCCTGTAAGAGATGGCTATGTTTTTGAAGGATGGACAGGTACTGGCTTAAATGAAAAAACAAAAAATCTTGTTATAAAAAATGGAAATGCAGAAAATAAAACATATACTGCTAACTGGAGTGTGGGAGCAGCGACAAGTTTAATACAAAATAGTATATCTAACGAATGGACCAAATATTATAATATTACAAATACGGGTCTTTTTAATAGTGAAAATGTAGAATATGATTATAACTATGATATGTATAAGTATTCTGGTCGATTAGAAAATGCTGAAAAGAATAAAACATATAATATAGCTGTAACAAGCGAAAAACCTATATACATCGTTGAATATACCGCACAAAAAAATGAAAAAATCAAATTTAATTGTGAATACACAAATAATAAGGATTCAGGATATAGTTACCTATATGAAGACAATGAAGATATACTATATGATTTGGGTAACATTGTATCTGCAACATATAATGAAGAAGGATATGCTTATGCGTTTGGAAATGGCTGCATAGAATATTCGAGAGATTATGACATGAGCTATGATGAAGATAATAATGGTTATGGCAGAGTGTTATTATCATTAGTAGCTAGTGTTAAGAAAGACAAAAAATATTATTTTGTTGTAAGAAATAGAGATAAAGAGAATAAAAATATGGATTTAACTCTGACCATAGAGTGTGGTCATGGAAACGTGGAAGTAAAAGATAAAACAATTACTTCATGTGAAAAAGGCGGTTATACAGGAGATGTATATTGTAAGGACTGTAAGCAACTAGTTTCAAAGGGGACAGATATAGTGGCAGGTAGTGAACATGATATGTGTTCGACATCGATAGACGCTACATGCATAAGCCATAAGAAGATACATTATTATTGTAAGAATTGTGACTATAATTATGATAAAGAATATACGTGGTATGGATATGATGAACATAATTATGTGGTTGAAGGGTATGTTGCACCTACATGTACTACAAGTGGAAAGAGTGGAACTTGCAAATGTACAGTATGTGGAGATGTAAAATATGAAGACCATGAGTTAAAAGCATATCATGACTGTACAGACAGTAATGGTAATAATAATTCATATACATATGAGTACAGTGTTAAACTTGAAAACTGTATGGTAGATGGTTACACGGGAGATTATGAGTGTAAATATTGTGGAAAGATAATTGAAAAAGGTAACAACATTACAGCAACAGGACATGATTTTGCAGATGGTTATTGTAAAAAATGTGGTGTAGAAGAGAATCTTTTGCCTATTGATAAGGAAGGATATTATGAGATAGATTCTTTTGAAGATTTAAAATTATTTGCTCAAAATGCATGGCGTGGAATAAAAGGAAGAATGACTAAGGATATTATTGTTTCAGATGAAATGGGATGGAGTTATTGTGATATGAGCAACAGTTTGCTAGATGGAGATGGACATACAATAAAAAACTGGGATATATGTAGTCTGGGTGATATTTTTGGTTATTGTAATGGAGCTATAATAAAAAATATTATAGTTGAAGCTAAAGGTAAAATTGATTATACCCAATTGGGGGTTATAACACGAAATGCTAATAAGAGTGAATTTAATAACATTACAGTTAATGGTAATATTGAAATTGAACAGTCAGAGGATGGATATTATTATGGAGCTTTAATTGGCAACGCAACAGACTGCAAGATAATTGATTGTGTTAATAATGTTAACATTATTACAAAAGCTGGAACAGTAGGTGGTATAGTAGGTAAGATATCTGGCAATTCATTAATAAAAGATTGCATTAATACAGGCTCCATAGGTGGAGAGAGTATTGAAAACAGAAAAGTGGGTGGCATAGTAGGATATGCCAGTGCTGACACAAAAAAAGCAGAACGTCTTGCAATAGTGAATTGTACTAATAAAGGAAAAATATATAATAATAAATATTCATCAGGAATTGTGGCACAGGCATCTGATATAATTATTGCGGATTGTACCAATAATGGCGAGATATCAGGGTGGAAATATGTAGCATATATTCTAGGTGATGGAAAGATTATAAGTGATGAATGGTATGAATATAATACTAGCGAAACACCATCAGATAAGCCGAATAATGAGACAACTTCAAACAAACCTAACAACGAGACAACTACAAATAAGAATGTTTCAAGTGATAAAACTACAACTACTAGGGTTAAAAAGCCTGGAAAGGTAAAGGTTAAATCAGCTAAGAACATAAAAAATAAAAAAATTAAACTAACCTGGAAAAAGATTAAAGGCGTTAAGGGATATCGTATAAGATATTCAAACAATAAAAAGTTTAAAAAAGCTAAAACAATAAATATTAAGAAAAATAAAACCAGTACGGTCATTAAAAAGCTTAAAAAGAAAAAATATTATATCCAGGTATGTGCTTATAAGAAAGTCAATGGAAAGACATATTACGGAAAATGGAGTAAGACAAAAACCGTATATGTAAGAAAATAATTTGTATTCTGTAGTTATCAAAAATAATTACAGGATATAATCAAAAAGTCCATAAAATGAATCATTAATAAAATTTATATTTAAATTTTAAAAAATGTGATTCATATATGGGCTTTTTTGATGTGAAAAACAACAGTTACAAAAAGAAACATACCTACAAATATTATGTTACTTTGACCGGGATATTAGGTCTTGCTTTTTAGGTTGACTTTGAGTATAATAAATTAGATTGTGCAAGAATGTCTTTAGATATTGTTTTGAAATATAAAAAGACAGATTACATAGTAGTATATATATTTTTAAATTATAAAGGAGAAAGTTACATAAAGTAACGAAGATAAGATTATGTATAAGA
Organism: uncultured Eubacterium sp.; assembly: GCA_964461415.1. Classification (GTDB taxonomy): domain Bacteria; phylum Bacillota; class Clostridia; order Lachnospirales; family Lachnospiraceae; genus Eubacterium_G. The sequence continues at coordinate 1,078 of CAYWUE010000010.1, read as the reverse complement.
GTTTTAGTATGGAACTTGCCGGCAGAACACTTACAGTAGATGTAGGTCGTGTTGCTAAGCAGGCTAACGGTGCAGCTTTAATGCACTATGGTGATACAACAGTATTGTCAACAGCTACAGCATCAGACAAGCCTAGAGATGGCATTGATTTCTTCCCACTTTCAGTAGAATTTGAAGAAAAGATGTATGCAGTAGGAAAAATCCCTGGCGGATTTAATAAGAGAGAAGGAAAGGCTTCAGAGAACGCAGTTCTTACATCAAGAGTAATTGACCGTCCTATGAGACCTTTATTCCCTAAGGATTATAGAAATGATGTTACATTAAACAACCTTGTTTTGTCAGTTGATCCGGAATGCAGACCGGAAATAGTTGGTATGTTAGGTTCAGCTATCGCAACATGTATTTCGGACATTCCTTTTGATGGTCCATGTGCCATGACACAGGTAGGCTTAGTTGATGGTGAATTCATTGTTAACCCATCACAGAAGGTTTGGAAAGAAGGAGATTTACAGCTTACAGTTGCTTCGACTAAAGAAAAAGTTATCATGATTGAAGCAGGTGCTAACATCGTTCCTGATGATAAGATGATTGAAGCTATTTATATGGCTCATGATGTAAACCAGACAATTATCGAATTTATCGAAAAAATTGTTGCAGAAGTTGGTAAGGAAAAACATACATATGAAAGTTGTGCAATTCCTGAAGAATTATTTGCAGCTATTAAGGAAATTGTACCTCCAGCAGAAATGGAAGAAGCAGTTTTCACAGATGATAAGCAGACTAGAGAAGAAAATATCAGACAGATTACAGATAGATTAGAAGAAGCATTTGCTGAAAATGAAGAATGGCTTGCAGTACTTGGCGAAGCGATTTATCAGTATCAGAAGAAGACAGTTCGTAAGATGATTTTAAAAGACCACAAGCGTCCTGATGGTAGAGCAATCGACCAGATTAGACCGCTTGCTGCAGAGACAGATATTATTCCTAGAGTACATGGTTCTGCTATGTTTACCAGAGGACAGACACAGATTTGCAATATCTGTACATTAGCACCTCTTTCAGAGGCACAGAAGATAGA
>CAYWUE010000009.1:37762-46204 GCA_964461415.1 uncultured Eubacterium sp. | reverse complement strand
TTATTATATCATAAAATTTTTTATTTGAAAAATCGCAAAAAAATCAGACAAATTATAGTATTTTTTTCATCCCCTATAAAATGTCTGATTTTTTTTTAATATTAATTTTCCAGCTGATTAATACTACTGAAGTCTTTCGATCATTTCAGCTAATGCGTCAATACTACTAAAGTTTTCTTCATTCTTTTCTTCCATTGTGATTTCGATGTCAAAAGCTTCTTCTAATTCTTCCATTAAAGCAAGAATATCCATAGAATCCATATCTTCTGCAATATTAAAATCTTCGTCTTCCACATCCATACCTGGATTTACTGTTAAAATAATTTCTTTAATCTTTTCTGTCATTGGTAACTCTCCTACTGATCATTAATTATTAATTATTTTTATTTCTTTATTTTTTTCATAATAATATATTTTTTTATATTATGCAATAGTGTAAAAATATTTTATTACATTTTTATTACAAATTATTTTAATGAATTTTGCACGTATTATTTTTTTACAAAAAGCTTTTATTTTATCTTTAAAATTATTTTGTAATTTCATCTAATATTTCAAAATAATTCTCAAAAGTTTTTTTACAACACATTGGATTTTTTATTATTATTTTCGGAATCACCAGTCCTAATATGGAATAACTCATAGCTACACGGTGGTCATTGTAGGTATCAATCTCCGCACCATGTAAAACTCCCGGATAAATCACCACATCTGTACTGCCATTTTTTTCCAAAATCTCTACCTTGCATCCAACTTTTCCTAGTTCATTTGCCATAACTTGCACTCTGTCAGATTCCTGACTTCTTATATGTCCTATATTTCTAATTCTTGTAGGAGTATTTGCAAAAACAGCTAGAGCTGACATAGTTAATGCTTGGTCTGAAAAATCCGACATATCTATATCTATACCCCCATATTCATCTATTTTTGTTGCGTCAATTTCTATTCCGTCTATTGTATCGTTTATATTACAACCAAATTTTTCCAATGTATGCAAAAATTTAATATCCCCCTGCATTGAATTACTATGTATTCCTTGCACTTTTGCTTTTGACCTAAGAACTAGTGCCATAGCATAGAAATAGCATGCTGCAGACATATCAGGTTCAACAAAATATTCACTACAACTATATTTTTGTGGTCTGATACTATATATATTCTCATTTTTTACAAAATCAATTCCAAACTGCTTCATCATGTTTGTAGTAATTTTGATATATGAACCGTTGATTCTATTACCTTTAAGTTCAATCGTCATCCCATTCATAACTGAAGCCATCAGCAAAGCGCTGGCATACTGGCTGCTGGTTGTTGTATCTATTTCTATTTTTTCTAACTTTATTCCTTTTGAATGAATTTCAAGCGGAAAATGTCCTTCTTTTTCAAGATATTTTATATTAACGCCCTTTTCAATCAGACTATCTAAAAGCTCCTTCATCGGTCGTTTTTTCATTTGTTCTGATGAATTCAAAACATAATCACCACCAGCAACCGCAAGAAAAACCGTCATGAATCTGGCTGCTGTCCCTGCACTTCTGACATTAATTGTAGCACCTTGATTTGGCACATTACCATTTTCTCCTTTTATGGTAACAGTTTTATTTTCTTCATCAATTAAAACCTCAAAACCAAGGCTAATTAAGCAGTCTAAAAAGGCTCTTGAATCATCACTAAACAAAACACCGTTAAGTCTGCATATTCCATCACTCATTGCAGCCAACATTAAAGCTCTGTTAGTAATACTTTTTGAACCCGGAACAGCCACATTAATATTTTTTTTATATGTAAGAGTTTTTACTTCATATGTATCCATTATAATTCACTCACTCTATCTGCACTTATCAAAATCATCTATTTTAGATATATTTTTATAAATAAAAATTATCAAGCATAAAACATTCAATATATATTACCTCATTGAAGTTTTATATGTTAATAACATTAAAATCCTACTTAAGTCATTATTTATAAATTTTCATTAGTTGTTATAAACATAGCATCACCAAAACTGAAGAATCTATATTTTTCTTTTACAGCCTCCTCGTATGCCTTCAAAACATTTTCACGACCGGCTAGAGCTGACACTAACATAAGCAATGTTGACTCAGGAAGGTGAAAATTAGTAATAAGACAATCGATTGCTTTAAATTTATATCCTGGATAAATGAAAATCTGCGTCCAACCACTTCCCGCATGAACAACACCATTATCATCCGTAACTGTTTCAAGTGTTCTAGTGCTTGTAGTTCCGACAGAAATAACTCTTCCACCATTAACTTTCGTATCATTAATTATCTTTGCATCAGATTCATCAACCATATAAAACTCAGAATGCATATGATGCTCTAATATATTCTCCACCTTTACCGGTCTGAAAGTTCCAAGACCTACGTGCAAAGTAACATGTGCTATTTTAACACCTTTTTCTTCAATCTTCTTTAATAATTCCGGAGTAAAATGCAACCCTGCTGTCGGTGCAGCCGCAGAACCGTCATGTTTAGCATATACTGTCTGATAACGATTTTTATCTTTCAATTGATGTGTAATATATGGTGGCAGTGGCATTTCGCCAAGGCTATCTAGCACCTCCTCAAAAATACCTTCGTACTCAAACTTAATAAGTCTGTTTCCTTCTTCGACCACATCAATAACTTCTCCTGTTAAAATCCCATCACCAAAGCTTATTTTAGTACCCGGCTTACATTTTTTACCCGGTTTTACAAGAGTTTCCCAAATATCATTTTCTCTTCTTTTTAATAAGAGTACTTCAATTTTTGCATCAGTACCTACTTTACTGCCATAAAGTCTTGCCGGCAAAACCTTTGTGTCATTTATTACAAGACAATCTCCTTCATGAAGATAATCCACTATATCCTTAAATACATGGTGTTCAATATCACCGGTATTCTTATCTAACATCATCATTCTAGAACTACTTCTATCTTCTAACGGATCCTGAGCAATCAATTCCTCAGGCAAATCATAATAATAGTCATGTAAACTCATTGTTTCATTCATAGAATTTTACCATTCCTCTCTCTTTGTTTAGTTAAAAATAGTAATAATTTTTTTATACTAATCATCCATTCCGCCTACTTTAACTTGTGGCACAAATAGTAATGAAAAAAGTATTTTTTAATCTAATCTGTACTCCAAACTACTTACAAATATCATCACTATCTAAAATTATAGTAAATGGACCATCATTTAACAAGTCAACTTTCATGTCTGCTCCGAATATTCCTTTTTCTACTACAGACACAGTCTTCTTACATTCTTCAACAATATACTCATACATCTCATTTGCCATATCAGGATCGCCTGCCTTAATAAAAGAAGGACGATTTCCTTTTTTACAATCTGCATACAAAGTAAACTGTGAAATAAGCAGCAATTGACCGCCCACATCTGCTAATCCTAAGTTTGTCTTGCCATTTTCATCATCAAAAATACGCATACCGGTCAGCTTTTTAATCATCTTATCAGCAATCTCTTTTGTATCTTCATTTGAAACGCCGATAAGGACCATAAATCCCTTATCAATCTTTCCTACAACTTTTTCATCAACCGTAACTGTGGCCTTTGTCACTCTCTGTATTACAAAACGCATCTACATTCTCCATTTCTTATATAGTCTGACAATAATATTATCAATTTTTATAACCATACTGCCAGATAGTCTTTATTTGGTCACTGATTTTCTCATAAGACCATGTTTTCTCACTTCGCACCTTACAATACGGGTCATTTATCAAAAATCCTTCCTCCGTATAGCCATAAATGACAATAAAATGTCCCTGAATAGTAAAATCCCCTTTTCCAACTGAACAGATAAGCATTTTACCATCATCAAGTGCTTTTTTCATATTATATTCTGACACTGATATCTTGCTGACATCTATATTATATTGTCTTGGAACATCAGTCATTAATGACCATGATGTGCCCTGACCATCAACATAATATCCATGTTCAGAGCTATATTTTGCAATTTGCGCAGGTGTAGCTTTAGAATTATGAGTCAAACCTACAATAACCATAGACAGGCATGTCGGTCCACATCCTGCCATACCTATATTGGCATCACCATATGGAATATATGCCCATCTTTCATCCCATTGCAAAAATAAAGGATGCTCGCTATTTTTTTCTTTTTTGGTGAGCTTTATTTCTGAAACATCAATATCATAATTATCATTATTATACAACTGATTGTCATCTAAATATTTTATAGTGTACTCATTGTCAGGATATCCTACAAGAAAATCTAACATTTCCGGATTATTTAAAACAGCATTAAGCATATCTTTTGGATACTCATCTCTTCTGTTATAAATCAATTTATATTTACTATTTTTTTTGGAACGTGATTTTAACTCTTTATTTATTGTATCCAAAATTCGCTCTATAGGCTTTATTGTTTTATATACTTTATCAATCTTTTCAGTTGTAGTTTCTTCCACAACCAGAGCAACTGTTGTAGTTTCAGCAACTGTTGTAGATTCCTCAATGGTAACGTTATTTTGTCTAGGCAAAATAATAATCACTGAAAAAAGAATTATGCCAATTAATACTATTGTATATATATTTTGTGCCAGCAAAACTTTTAAATCATAAAAAAATCTTCGTCTTCTTTGCTGTTTGTTTTTCTTATTTTTGTATCTATAATTGTTTTCCACTTTAATTTCCTTATATCATTTTATTAATTGTCAGTATTATTGTCCACATTTTAATTTAAGATATTATTGTTAAAGAAAATTTTATCATAATAACTATAATAATTTATTTTTTATGATTTCAACCTTATCTTCAGTCATCATTGGTATTTCATGTGTATTTTGTGTCATTGAAGCAAGAATATGTAATTCGCCTTTAACAATCCCTAATTTCTTTTCTAACAAATTCTGTTTTATTTCCATATATTGAATTTTATTATATTTAATAAGTGAGTATGTTGTTCCATAGCTACAATTTTTTACACCAAGCAGATTGTCAGTTATTAATGTTCCTGATGCAATATAATTAAGAATCATTTCAATTATTAACAAGACAGCTAATATTCCAACAACTGCCCATTCTACCATTTCATATATACCATCGATTTCAAAAATATCTCTTATACATATTGCTGCAACAATCATAAATAACAATTTTATTATATAAGATATTACATTCTTAATCCAAATTGATTTAGGCTGCTTTACAACATCTTCAAACAAACCTTCATTAAATTCCGGCAAAACCTTATCAATATGCTTTTTAAGTTGTTCCTTGCTGCAATAAAATGAAAAATATGCACTCTCTTTGTCTTCTTCGTCATTAAGGCCTACATTGACAATTTCTGCAGAATATTTTCTAAAAATCCTTGCAATAAATGTCTGATGAATAACTATTGCATTAATTTTATCCACAGGAATAGCAAAATCTACTTTATTATAAATGCCATAATTAATATATAATTTATTCTCATCACGTCTTACTCTAAAATCATACATTTTAAGAAAGCTCTTTGTAATGGACCAAATCGTACCCAAAATTATAATAATTAATACATTCATTCCACCTATCGAAACCAAAAAACCTTCATTAGAATCGCCTTCTAAAATAAAACCTGAAATAAATCCTGCCAAAGAGAAAATCAATGCAATAATAGTAAAAATATTTAAAGAATAAAAGCCATTAGTTAAAATATCTTTTGATGTTACTTTTATGTCATAATCTATATTATAATTCTCTTTCTGTGGCTGTTCAATGATTTTCTTTCCGGTATTAATTTCCTCCACGCGTGCATTAAGATAACTTCTTAACTCTTCTCCCTTATTCTTCTTTAGAATAATTTTTAAATCTGTGCTATTTGCAGTGGAAAAACTATTTGTATCAATTTGTATTTTACATGTTCCAATTAACATTTCAAACAAATTCTGCGTAAGATTGACATTAGAAATATTCTTAATTCCTACAGTGTTCTTTACACTTCTAATTGTATTTCTTTCTACTGTGATAGTATCATAATCTATAATAATCCATGTTTTCATCCATCTTCTGATAGGAAAAAACATTATAATAGCCAACACAATTATCATAACAGCTATAATCACTAATATTGTAGTAATAATTTCGAAACTCATCTGAATCTCATTAACTTCTTCAATAATCGAATTAAGACTTGAAAATGATTCCATAAAAAGAAATGCAAACAATGCAAGTATTACGCCACCAATCTGTTCTATTATATAAGAAAAATGATTTCTAAATCTTTGTGTTTCCATTAATATTACTCCTAATTTTCAGTTACTTTTTGTTCAATAGCAATTTCGTTAATCTTCTTTTTAAGACTCTCAGCTATCTCATTAGCCTTTTTGGTCTCTAAAAATCTGATAACAACATCTCCGCCGGCAGTAGTCACACTAACCTTTGCCACATCACAAATTTTATCATACGGTCCTTGAACAATTTCCAATTTGTGTAATCTTTCAATCGGAACAATATTTCTCGTTACAAAAATATACCCTTCAATTATATCTATAGATTCATCATCTATTTTGTATCTATATCTGTGAAATCTGAAAAAAGGACTTATAATTGCATTTGCTATTAAAATAATTGAAGCAATAATTCCTAAGATAACAAGTATAAATAAATCATTTGGTATAATAAATAAAATTTCAAGGCCAAATATAACTGCCAACAACACTATCGTAGCAGTAACTGTTCCCAAAAACATATTTGCCAAAGCGTTTCTTGATAATTTTTCGTACATATATTAATTCTCCTCGTAGATGTATAAATATTTAATCATAAAAATTGTAAAATAATAAACTTATCATATAAAATTATTCATATCTATCATGTAATAAAGACTGCCCGTAGACAGCCTCTATTGTTTTATTCTCTGTATATATTTTTTTATTTTAATTTATGACATATCAAATAATACTAAAATTTTAATTACATAATTATAGTAAAAATCTATAATCATATATTTAAGCAAAACTGTATATTATCTTAAAACTATTTTGCTTCGATATATCCTTTAGCTACCAGAAGTTCTGCTGAAAGAACTGCTCCACCTGCAGCACCTCTTAATGTATTATGTGATAAACCAACAAACTTACAATCATAAACTGTATCTTCTCTTAAACGTCCAACCGAAATGCCCATTCCTCTTTCAAAATTAACATCCATCTGAACCTGAGGTCTGTTATCTTCTTCAAGATATTGAATGAACTGCTTTGGTGCACTTGGAAGTTCTAATTCTTGTGGCTCACCACTAAAATTAACCATAGCTTCAATAAGTTGTTCCTTAGTAGGCTTCTTAGCAAACTTAACAAATACAGCTGCTGTATGACCATCTAATACCGGAACTCTGATACACTGTGTTGTAATAACAGGTGATTCTGCTTTTTTAATAACACCATCTTCGATTTTGCCCCAAAGTCTCAATGGTTCCTGCTCTGATTTTTCTTCTTCACCACCAATAAAAGGAATAATATTTCCAACCATTTCAGGCCAATCCTTGAAAGTCTTTCCGGCACCTGAAATAGCCTGATATGTTGTCGCTACAACTTCTGTTGGTTCAAACTCTTTCCATGCTGTAAGAACAGGTGCGTAACTCTGAATAGAACAGTTAGGTTTTACTGCTACGAATCCCTTCTTTGTTCCAAGTCTTTCTTTCTGATATTTGATTACTTCGTAATGTTCAGGGTTAATTTCAGGGACAACCATAGGAACATCAGGAGTCCATCTATGAGCACTATTGTTTGAAACAACCGGTGTTTCAGTTTTAGCATAATCTTCTTCTATTTTTTTGATTTCATCTTTTGTCATATCAACTGCACTAAAAACGAAATCAACAGTTGATGCAACAGCTTCAACTTCATTAACATTATGTACAATCATATTCTTAACTGATTCAGGCATTGGAGTAGCCATTTTCCATCTGTCACCGACAGCTTCCTCATAAGTTTTTCCTGCAGAACGTGGACTTGCAGCTAATGTTGTAACTTCAAACCATGGATGGTCAGCTAATAATGTAATAAATCTCTGTCCAACCATACCTGTTGCACCTAAAATACCAACTTTAAGTTTTTTGTCCAATTTTTTCATTTTTTTATTCTCCCTTAAATGTATTTATTTATATTAATTGAATTGTTACCTAATAAACATCTGATTAATAAAAATCTGACCAAACATCATCTTGTGATTCATCAGATTCATTATTATTTTGGTCATTGTCCGATTTATTAGTTGTATCTGATTTATTATTTGATGTATTGTTATTTTTCTCTGACTTGTCGTCTGATTTATTATGTTCTTCCTTAGCCTCAGCTTCTAGCGTTTCATCACCAAAAACATCTTCTACATAATTATCACCAGAACCATATCTTCCATAAATATCTTCATTTTGTTTATCAGACTGAGATTCTTCTGATATTTCTTCTG
>CAYWUE010000009.1:0-37662 GCA_964461415.1 uncultured Eubacterium sp. | reverse complement strand
CCATAAATATCTTCATTTTGTTTATCAGACTGAGATTCTTCTGATATTTCTTCTGTTGTTTCATCAGTAATATCTGCATCATTTAAATTATTATTTTCTAACAGATAATCATCATATAAAGAAACCGATTCTTTATAAGTATCTGACATACATTCTTTATAAATCATAGTTAATGAAGAACAGATAATAGTAGCTATAATCATACCTAAAACTGATGCACCAGCACTATGTTTTTTAAACAAAGGCAATGAATCCCGATATTTAAAATCTGATAAAAAAATAAGCGGACTAAAAAACCAAATTATAAAGAAAATATATTTCAAAACAAAAAGAATATAATCTATATTTTCAAATTTGTAATGACAAATCTCGCCATAAATACCACTTACAATTAAAAAAAGCATAAATGCATAATACATGATAGCCGTAACCATCTTATATACTGCACCACTTCTAAAACCGAAAACTTTTACTATTCCTCTATCTTTTATATTGTTATCATTTTTCATATTTCAATCTCATTATACTTTCTTAGATATAGAACTGTATTTTTTCATCTTTATATATTTTCTATGTTATTTTATAGAAAAAGCTCCTGGCGTGACTCGAACACGTGACCTGCTCATTACGAGTGAGCTGCTCTACCAACTGAGCTACAGAAGCTAATTAAAAAAATTATTAAATTAATTTGTTTCATCAAAACAAACAACGAATTCATTATAACCTTAAGATTAGAAAAAGTAAAGAAAATTTATGCATTATCTAGAAGATTCATTACATATTTATACATTATAAATAATATTTATACATTTGTAGGATGTATTTACCTTAAAATAATAAACCCTTTACCACAATACATATTTTTCATTCTTATAAAAAAGAGAAAATTACTCTTTAAGCATATTCTATTACAATATGAACCAAGAACAATTTTCTCATTTATATTAATTTGAATTGTTAAAATACAATTTTTTGTTCTGCCATTCTACATTCCTGTTCATCTTTAAGCATGTAGAATTTTTTAATAGGATGTAAAGTAAGTCCATCTACATTTACGCTAACGCAGCTTTCATCAACTTTTTCTACGTCTGACAAAATTTCTCCATAAAGAATATCTCCGTCAAAATATCTGCCTGTTGCATCTTTTTTTACATTACCTGAAACATTAGCATATAAAATGTCCTTATTGCAATATGCATACCACAGCCCTTCAGCTAATCTCATTGTACAACAAAACATTGCTTCATAACCATCCATTTTTAGTATTGGAGTAGTCTCACTTACAGATGTATCTGTTCCGGCTCCACCATTTGGTCGCTGAGATGTAGCTAATCCATTATGATAAATTCGTGCTGCATATGAACGATAATCTTCATTTTTTGTTATTTTATACAACATTCCTGCTAGCATTAAAGAATCTACAATAGCACAAGGTTCAGTCCACGTATCACCTTTTCCAAACCAGTTGAAATTCTGGAATGCATATGTCATACCACATTTTGCATACAGCCAAAAAGTTTCCTCTGCCAATTCAAGATATTCCTTATTACCCGTTGTCTCATACATTCTAACAAGACCTCTGCCTGCTGTTAATGTACAATGAGTCTGTGCCTCAATTTTAATCTTATCAATGCTTTTAAACGTTAAAATCATTTCATCTAACAACTCTTTTACATCTTCCTCCATTGTCAATTTATAATAATGAGAAAGACCATCAATACTCATAAATGCACATCCAATGTCTGTTGACAATTTCCAGCCATCAAGAATATCATAACTATGTCCACTAACTCCACCATCATCATATTCTCTCTCGATAGGATAAGTATTGTATCTGTTCTTCGTTGGAAGATACAAGTCCTCGATAGTTTTTTTCATATATTCAAGGGCTCTATCATCCTTAAACTGTTCATAATATTCACAAAGACCTCTTAAATACCAACTATGTCCTGAAAGCTGCTGTTCAAAAATCACATCCTCAGTCTTATCTCCAAAATACATCTTATTCTCAGTTGCATTTGGTATTTCATCAAGCATTTTTACCATGCACGGATTTTTAGACTGATTAATTTTATAGTGAGAAACAAATGCAAGCAATGCTCTTCCTGCCTTGTCTCCCGGCCAGTCCGAACCTATGTCAAATACATTATCAATATTATAATATTCATCTGTTAGTCTTTCCCTGTTAAGTTTAATTCTATAATTTAAATCTTCATCCGAAATATATTTTTTCATGTCTTACCTCATTGCTTTTTCTAAACATATCAAAATATTATCCTAATTTTATATATTCTGCTAGCGAATAATTTTTTGTATAAGGATATTAGCTTAATACTTTTATTTATATACTAATATAATTTATTTTGTTTTTACCTTTCTCATGTTGAATTTTATATTCCAAAAATATCCTTAAAATATAAGCAGTCTAACATATAAATATCAGACTGCTTATCTAATTATAATTTAAAATATTCTTATAAAATATTGCATATACTTCAAATTAATTATAATAAACTATATGTTTTTATAATTAAGTTTAATTATTTCTTAACCTTAATCTGTACAACTTTAGACCACTTCTTAGCGCCTACAGCTTTTACTCTAACATATAATTTCTTCTTATTTTTAAGTTTCTTATTTGAAATAGTAACTGTTGTACTCTTTACAGTTTTTGAGCATAATACTTTTTTAAAGTTCTTAGCTGTAGCAAACTGTACAGTATATTTTTTAGCTTTTTTAACTTTCTTAAATGAAACTTTAACTTTCTTAGCACTTAACTTCTTTGAAGGTTTTCCAGAAATTTTTGTACTACCTAAAGTTGTAGTTGTTGGCTTTACAGTTGTAGTTGTTGTAACCTGTTGCTTTGTTGTAGTAGTTGTTTCTTCTTTCTTTGTAGTAGTTGTTTCTTCTTTCTTTGTAGTAGTTGTTTCTTCTGGTTTAGAAGTTGGTTCTTCCTTTTTAACTATTGCAAGATCATCTAAATAGAGTACTCCATTCTCTAATAACTGGAATCCTATCTGGAAAGTTGACAATTTTTCATTTGGTACAAATTCTACAGTCTTAGTTGTCCACTCACTACTTGTGCTTACCCACTCTGCATATATATTCCAACCACTGTCTATGCAAGCATGATACGCATGAAAAGCTGCTGTTGACTTATATTTGTATGATAATATATATGTCTTTCCCTGTTCAAATATTTGTACATCTCCATTATGAAAATCAAATGTAGCAGCACCTGATGTTAATTCGCTAACAGAATATTTTAATACATGATTGCTATTATCTTCAGGATCTTCCACAAATTCCATAGTGCCTAATGAAATACTTTGGTTTCTCCACTTTCCTGTATAATCAGATTCATTTTCAAAGTCCTGATATGCAACAGCATTTTTGATTTCATCATCATCATTTTGTTCAACATAACTAACAACCAAATCATCTATATACATAGTAGCTGTTCCGCCACCAACTTCAAAAGCAATCTTTGATACAACATCTTCTTCTGGTGTACATTTATATGTTACTTTTGTCCAATCTGTCTCTGTTGTCTGAAATTCACTTCGTCCTAAATTAGCATATATATCAGTAGACTTTGCAAATCTTGAATATGCATTTAAATCACCATTTACATTTGTATAATTTTCTATTTTCCAGTTAAATGATATTGTATATTCTACCCCTGCTTTTAATTCAAATGTACCTATGCCAAGCTGATTCCAGGCACCTGTAAATTCTGCTTTAAGACAACCCCCTCCTGTTTTAGGATTTGTAGTATCAATACTAAATCCCCCAGGACCATCTGTTAACTTATTCAAATCCTCATCTGTATCAAAATCAGCCTTGAATATTTTCTGTACTTTGCTACTTCTGGTAAAAACATTTTCCTGTGCTGCATTTGCAGTATTAACATTAAGTTTTCCAATATTCATTGGAACAATCAATGTTGTTGCTAAAGCTAAAGCAGCAACTTTTTTTAACATATCCTTTCTCATATGTTTTTCCTCCTCTTAAATTAAAATTTATTTTTAAATTCACTTCGAACATTATTATATAATTTGAATAATAACCTTTTATTGTTATAAAACATGTGGAATTTTTATTGGCTATAATACAAATTATATATTCTTAATGTTCTTAGTAAATTTAAGGTACTTTTTAGTCAACAACTATTACTACGCTTTCGCCAGGTTGTAATTTGCTATATTCAAATGTACTGCCCGTACCTGTTGTCCAGTTTTCATCACCCATTGCAATATATGAATAACTATAGGTGTCATCAAAAGTCAATATTGGAGTGGTTGTTCCTGCTGTATTTCCCATTATTTTATCACCTTCTGTGGCTGTATTTACAATCATGTATGCTTTTCTGCCATAATAATCAAAACATCCTACCAGAAAATCTTTATCTGCACCTACTCCCAAAGTTCCACTATTCTTTATTGAAATCTTTGTCACAACTCCTGCCGCTTCACTATTTGCATCAATGTAAGCATTATCAATCTGCTTCTGAATAGAACTGCTTGTTGTCATTACACCCATACTTGTTGAATTCATTAATACTTCATCAACCTTTTTTATATAGCTGTTTATTTTTTGTGCAGCACTATAATAATCATAATCAGCTTTATTATTTTCACCATGGTTAGCTTCACCTTTGGCATTTATGATACCCGAACGATAATAATCATATGTTCCATCAGTAGATGCGGCATACTTTGCCGGCTGTACTATAGAATAATATGACAATCCTTTAGCTCCCATAGCTAGAGCTGCATTAGCCTCTAAATACATCTCTTTAACAGTTGTAAGTTTATTCTGTGTTGTTTTTTTAGAATTCGTTTCCGAGAAATCCGTTCCAACCTGTACAAATGCATAATACGGCTTATTCTCACCTAAACTAATATTTCTCATCCAGTCCAAATTTTTATAAAACTCATTTGTATAATCTTTATAATTTGTTCCTGAGTTACCAACAATATACATATCATACGACAAATAATCAAGTCCAATTTCACTTGCTTTTTTCACATACTGTTCATATGCTTCGTAGGTTGCAGTAGATGAATTTGTACCCAAGACATCATTATTCAAAGCTCCTGAAATGTATGGTAACAAATTTAAATAAGTATTTATATTAGTATACCCTTTTAATACATTCATTGGCTCTTGATATTCAATAAGTGACATTTTAGTTTTTACACCTTCATCATTATAACCTGGTGTGTTAAGTAAAGGTTCATCACCTATATAATAGCCTGCAAAAGATGAATAAATATCGTACTTTGATGTAATTTCACTTAATCTTTCTGATTTTTTTGTGATATTATATTCATTTTCCATGTCATATGTATATCCATTCATCAAATATGACTTTAAACCATATTTTTCTGATAGTTCTAATATCTTATTAGATATTTCACTCTTTGTACCAATTTCATTTCCATTTGATACTACAGTATTAACACCTGAATCCTTAATTAATGAATATACATCATCATTAATTAATCCGGTATCATTATAAGGGCCATCATATCCTATGATTGGCATTTCACCATTTAATAATGTATTAGCTTTTAGTGTCTGTACATTATGTGCAATATTATATCTTACAGCTCTTACATCTGTATCATCAATCGTTCCACTTCTGTTCAAGTCAGCACTATATGTTCCTGCTATACTGTATGTAAACTTATTTCCAATTAATTTCTTTATTGCTACAAGGTCAGCTATATCAAAACTACTATTGCCATCTACATCACCATCTTTATACAATACAATCTTTTGAATATACGTAGTTCCATCAATTGCACGTGTAAGTATATATTCACCAACTGTGTCAATTTCAGTCTCTACAATTTTTTCATTATCTTTTGTTAATGTATATGCTCCATCAACACTTGTAACAAGATATTTATTGCCATTTCCAACATTATAATAAACAGGCGAATCTGTTTTATCTATTACATATTCTTTATCTAGAGTACTTATTTTAAAATCATCTAAATAAAATTCACCATTGCCTAATAACTGAAAGCCTATCTGGAAATAACCAAGACTCTCATTCGGAGTGAATTCTATGGTTTTAGTTGTCCATTCACTAGCTGTACTAACCCATTCTCCATATATGTTCCAACCATTATCTATATTCGCATGATATGCATGAAATGGTGCTGTAGATTTATATCTATATGATAAAGTATACGTCTTACCTTTCTCAAATATCTGCACATCTCCATTATGAAAATCAAATGTAGCAGCACCTCCTGTCAATCCATTTACGGTGTATTTTAATACGTGATTACTATTATCATCTGAATCTTTCACAAATTCCATGGTAGCCTTTGCAGGACTTTGATTTCTCCATTTTCCTGTATATGCTGTTTCATCTTCAAAATCCTGATAAACAGTATTTTCGTTATGACACCATCCAACTTCTGTATTGACCATTGAAACATCATTGGCAAATTTAAGTACCTGACCATCTTCTTCTGGTGTTGTCCAGCTTTTCTCATTAACCTGATATAGTATTGTATCTTTTTTAATTTCCAGACTTTCTATGGGAGAACTTTTTGATGTGTCTATTGCCTTGAAGAAAGACGGCCAAATTACTAATTTTCCATTATAATTTTGAATTACTATATTTTGTTCCTTACCATCTATTAACAAAGTCGTATGGTAAAATGTTCCTGTTAATATGTCTATATCATTCGATGTAAAATTCCATGTTTTACTAGAATCTATTTTTTCAAATTCTATTTGAATTGACTCAACATCTTCCTTTTCAATTATATAAAAGTCATCTAGATAAAATGTTCCATCAGCCAATAATTGGAATCCTATCTGGAAAGTTGTCAGACTATCATTTGGTTTAAATTCTATCGTCTTAGTTACCCATTCATTACTTGGACTTAACCAAGGATCATATGTAGTCCATCCACTGTCTATATTCGCATGATATGCATGGAATGATGCTGTAGACTTATATCTGTATGATAATATATATGTCTTATCTTTTTCAAATGTCTGCACATCTCCATTATGAAAATCAAACGTAGCTGTGCCTGATGATAATCCATTTACAGTATATTTTAACAAATGATTACTATCATCGTCAGGATTTTCCACAAATTCCATAGTGCCTAACGAAGGACTTTGATTTCGCCATTTTCCTGTATTATCAGATTCATTTTCAAAATTCTGATATGTAATAAATTTCTTTTTCTTCCAATTCAGCCCACTTTTCTCGACTAAAATAGGATTCTTGACTTTTAACTTCTGTCCGTTTGTTACCGGTGAAGTCCAACTGTTATCAGGATTAATCTGATAAATTATTGAATCTTTTTTTATTTCTAATTTTTCTTTAGGGCTTGTTTTATCAGTGTCAGTCTTATTGAAAAAATCTTTCCATATCAAGAGCTTATTGCCTTGTTTTTCCAATATTACATTCTGTTCTTTCCCATCAACAAGTATGTCCGCATTATAATACTGACCGGTAACTACACTGCTATCACTTAATGTAAAGTACCATGAATTATCATTTACATATTCAAAATCCACTTCAACATCTTTGATTTCATTCTCGACTTGTTTAACATAGCTTATAGATAAATCATCCACATACATTGTGGCCGTCCCACCGCCAACTTCGAAAGCAATCTTTGATACAACATCCTCTTCTGTATCAAAGTCTGCCTTAAACAACTCTATCTTCTGAGTAGTTTCTCTCGTTGAAGTTTTTGTAGATTGTTGACTATCTGCCATAGCATATTGATATCTTGTTGCTATCAGCCCTACAATCATTGTAAAAACTACTAAAATAGAGATACCTTTTTTTATAGAATATTTCATCAACCAATTTTCTCCTATCAATATTCTAATCACATTAATTAAGCTTTTTATACAATAAGTGCCTACCTCCAAACGTCACTTTTTCAAACATCTAAAGGAGGCACTTAAATCAAATTGCTCTTTTACAATATTTAACTTTAAATATTTCTTAATAAATATTCTTTAACTTTTAAAATTATCTTTTATAACTATTTTCATAATTATATTCAATAATTATTTAATTTTCTTCTTTTTACGTTTTGATACCAAAATCACAGTAACTCCGCATCCGGCAACTACCACAACTCCCACTGCAGCTATGATAATCCAAATTGCAACATTGCTGTCATCTTTTTTCACAACATTGTTATAGCTTACTACTTTTTTAGCATCAGAATTCTTATCTGCAAAAACGATATTGCCATCTAAATAATTATTCTTTTTGTTTTCTTCAATTTCGTTTACTACACCAAGTTGAGAAATTTCATTTGTACCATTTGCAGTATTAGAAGAATCATCTGCCGAATTCTGGTCACTGTCCTCAGACTGTTCATCTGTAGCAATATTTTCTACATCCTGTTCGGTCGAGAATTTTTCGTCTAATATCCATTCGTCATTTTCATCACGAACTATTCTAACCTGGTTCATAATCTTTATAGGTACGTCTGACATACATATACCATCAGGATATAATATTGTATTCTTGTCAATCTGTACACCTTCTAACTCATTCAATCTCAATCCATCTATGTAGAATGTATCTCCTGTTATAGAATAAGCAGCATACTCACTAGTATAAGAATATTTTTTCGTCTTATCATTTAAGATACCACGCTTTATCATTCCTCTTGCTGTAGTCCAATCACCATATTTAGCATCTATTCTCTTTCCATCAGGTGTTACAACTTCAAATACTGCAGCTGAATTAAGTATCTGTTTAAATTTCACTTTTACTTCTAATGGTTCGATAGTCTCAACCTTTTCCATGTATGAGGTATTCATCCATACCTCACCATTTTTTGTTACATCTATATCATTCGCTAATATATAAGGTTGTCCTGTTATATCTTTTGACCATGTTCCAACTGTAATAGGTGTAAGTTTTGTACCCTTTTTCATCTTAAATGTTTTAGTTGGATATCCTTCATCTTTTTCTACCGGTACTTCATTAAAACAGTTAGTATAAATAAAGAACATATTATCAAAATCTGTATATTCCATTAAGACTGTTCTAGTCTCACCATCAATTATAGCTTCTGTCTTAAACCATGAAGCAACAGGTTTTTTGTTACCTGACATTTTCCAGCTAAACATAAAACTTGTTCCTACAAGTCTGTCATATGTTATTTCTACACTTAACGCTTTCTTTTCTGTTGGCTTCTTCCCCTGTTCATAATAAATCTGATTTACTAGATCTATTTCATAGTTTTTATCAAGCTTTATTACTGTCTTCTTATCTGTAGATACAAACTCAGTATCTTTACTTAATCGAATTGTTTTCTTTGCTCCATCTACATAGAAGAACATTTCACCATTTCCCGGCAACCATATTACGCCTTCACGTTCTTTACCATCGGCAGTAAATGTACCTTTTACAGTAAGATTAATATTTTTTAGGTTATCAGGACTTCCAATCATTGCACTGTATACTTCGTTTTCTGTTCCTTTGTTGTATACACCCATACCTTTACCTAATGTAACTGTGATAGGTTCTACACCTTTACCTGTTGTCCAGCCTACATTTTCTTTATTTACAGTTAATGTATTAGTTGTAATGATAGTTTCTCCATTTTTAACTACCTCAGTCCAACCTGTTTTATCAGGATCTATCTGATAAAATTCTGTTCCTGCAGGTATTTCCAATGATTTTTTAGGTACCTCTGCCTCCTCTTCAATCATGCTAAAGAAATTATTCCATACAACTAATCCCTTGCTATCTCTGCCAAATACTATAGTTCTATTTTTTCCATCAACCTTAACTTTTGCTTTATAATAGTTGCCTTTAGTCTTTTCAACTATGTCTTTTGAACTGAAATACCAAGAATCATCTACTTCTACAAAATTAAGGTCAATTGCTACATATACTGGGTCCTTCTTTACTTCATCAGAAGACATCCATACACCGTTTTTCTTTTCATATGAGAAAGCATTTACAATTTTCAATTTTTGTCCGCCCTCAACCGGTGTTTGCCAACCTGAAACAGTCGGATTAATCTCTTCTAGAATAGTTCCAGCAGGTATTTCCACCTTATTATCAGGTGATTCTGATTTTTCTACTGTTACATCAAACTTATCAGCCCATATTACAAGTCCATTATCGTCATTTCCATTATTATATTTTTCGATTCCTACCTTAACTTCTTTTCCATCTACTTTGATGGTTGCAAGATAATAGTTTGCTGTAATCTTATTAATATCGTCAACATTTAAATACCAAGATTTTCCAGAATCAACTACCTTATAACTAATTCCTATATTTGTAATTGTCTGTTCTCCAGTGTCTTTACTCCATGTACCATTAATACCGGTTACTTTTAAATCATTTGAAATTTTTACTTTTTGTCCACCTTCTAAAGGTGTAGCCCAGGTATCTGTGTCTTCCGGTGCATCTGGATTACCAGGATATATCTGTTCTAAAACCATATCTTTGCTTATCTCGACGCTTGATACAGGTACGTTTCCCTCTTTATTAATCATACTAAAGAAGTTACACCATATAATAAAACCGTCTTTCTGCTTTTCAAATGGTACTTCATATTCTACGCCATCAACTTTAATCTTTCCTTTATAATAATTTCCTGTTAATGATGAAAGATTAGTTGCTTTAAATTCCCATGAGTTATCTGTAAGCACACCTTTAAAATCGATAGCTACTTCTGTATCTGTTTCTGTTGCATTTATTTTCATTATTGCCGGAGCAGTTATCATGCCAGCAACAAGTGTAAGTGCTAAAATCATACATAACACTTTTTTCTTTAATGTAGTTCTGTTCATACTAACTCTCCTCTCTAATTAATTCCCCAGTCATTCCACAAGTCATTAATATCCTTGTTTTCTCCGTATGTGGTTAATCCTAATTTTTCAAAATCATATTTGAATTCTTTACGTTGTTCTAATAATTCATCTTCAGTAAATTCGGTTCCGTATACGGATAAAATGATATATCTAAACTGCATACCTTCCAGTAAAATTCTGTTATATAATTTTGAATATCTTGCCATGTCTGTTTCTCTTAAAGGTTCAATATCCTTAAACGCTTTGTCAATCATATCCATATATGATTCTAACTGATTGAAAGACCAATACTTATCTTCTACTAGATAGTCTGAAATACGGCCGGTTGCTTCAGTATTTTTATAAATGTATGTCAACCATTCACGTTCCTGATTAAAGAGACTCTGCATAGTTTCTGATGCAACATCAAAATAATTAACGAAAAAGTCATCAAGCAATTCATTTAAATTGAGTGATGTATCCCATTGTAATTTACTCATTACATATGCCTTAACTCTACTGAAACCTGAATTAATATTTTGCTGGTACATATCAGTCTGGTCTAATAACATTTGACATCCATTGTTTGCTAAAAAGCTATAGTTCTGCTGCATTGTTTCTACTGAATCAAAGAACAAAAGTCCACTTGAAGGGAATAATGAATATGTCCATGCATAAATATTCTTAGTTATTGATGTCCAACCTGTCACCTGTCCGTTAGGTCCGTTTATATCATCAACCTTTGAATCCTCGAATGGTATATCATATTCTGCTGTAATAGGTGCAAACATAATTCCTGAACGTTCATTTAATATTACTGAATCATCGATAGGTGTGTATGTTTGTGTTTTTGCATCATATGTTGCAGGTGGATTAACTGTTGAATAATAAGCAAATACTACAAGATGTGTTGGTTCTTCTCCAGGTCTGTTTTTTGCAAACCATTCATCCACACCTTTTTGAACTTTATTTACAAACTTTACAATAACAGCTGAATCCGTTCCGTATTTTTCTTTACTCTTAGTACATTTATCACATGTACACCATTCAAGATTATCTTCCATACCCATAAGCATATTAGGTGCATTTGCAGTTTTTATGAGTTCTATAAGATTTTTTGTATATTCTTCACACATTTCATCATTAGAATAACATAACTGTGTCGGACACTCTGTTCCATCAGCCAAAAAGCCTTTCCATGTACTGTTAGAGAACCAGTCTTTATATTTGTCTGATGTCCAGTCATATTTTGTCGGGTCAATAATTTTCATACTATTATGTGTCAAATGTCCTGTCACAAAGATTTCTTCTGTATTATTAAATCTCATTCTGTATCCTAATGTATGATTGTAAACTATTTCACCGTAGTTACCTTCTCTCCAGTCAATTGAAGGATTTACCATAATATCATATGCTAACATCTTAGCATTTTTTGTTTCTGTAAGTCGAATTTCATCTGCAGCATAACATTCATAATCGAATGCATATTCTAAAAATTCATAAACTGAATTTCTAGTACCTACATCTGAATATCCTTTTAAATATACGTTTTCGTCAATCTGTTTGATTACAAAACCGTTATATTTTACTTCTTCATATTTAGGTTCAACTCCTGCTTTTTTAGCAGCTTTAGTTTCTCCTATATAAATGCACTTTTTATTATTAGATGCTTTTTTTTCTTTTACAATAGGAAGTTCAATTCCTGTTGCTCCTTTCACAAAATATTGCATCTCATTTGCAGCAAATTTTTCATTGTCTGTCACTTCATCCGGAACAACAATAACAAATTCACTCTTTCCGTCTTTAACGAAATCTATATCTGTTTCAGCTATTTTATCTTTAACATTCTGTTTTTCTATTTCATATGTGACCTGATTTTTTTCTGCTTTGTTTTCAGAGCAGCCATAAAGACAACCTGTCAGCATACTCAATACTAGCAACATTGCTATTGCTTTTTTAGATTTTCTCATTATTTACTGCTCCCTTCCACATAAATATATTTTTCTAATCTTCCTATGTTTCCATTTTCATCTAATGCACTAAATGTTATTTTATATACACCTTCTGTTTTTGGAATAAAGAAATCCTCTTCACATGTAATATGTCCTTCAGGATGAGTAACATTAACCCACTGTACAATTTCGCCTTTTAATTTATCATCAACTTTTACACTTGGAAATTCTACAGTTGTTCCTGATTTTACACTTTGTGGTAAATTTTCTTCTAATGTTAATGTTGGCATTCCTTTGTACTGAACATCAATCTGATATCCAATTCCACGTGTCTTATTTACGCCATCAGATGCCACATATACTACTCTATACTGACCATATTTTGAGAATTTGATGCGATATTCTTTCTTGCCATCTACATCCTCTAATGCTGTTCCATCTACATCCTTAACAATTTCGCCATCAGGATCCTGAACTGTAAGTTTTAATGATGATTCTTCTGTAAATACGTCAAAAGCATCTGCCTTAGGAAGTACTGCTATAGAATCATGTACAATTTTTGTCTGATCTCCCGGAAGACAAAGTGCCGGTTCAACATTATCATTTTCATAATCTTTACCAAGTGGCTGTGTATTAATTTCTTTAAGACTAAATGTGGCACCTTTTTTACCCTTCATTGTAATGGTCATATATACGCCATTTGATTCAAATCCATCAAACTTTGTACCATTTGTGCTTTTTTCAATCTTAATATTATAATTTCCTGCACCATCCACTAAAGACTTTGTTATTTCATTAAACTGTACATATATATCTGTATCATTCTTATTATACATACTTCCCGTTGTGATATATGTACGTTTATCATCGTTGTATTTTACTGAAATACTACTGTCATTCATCTTGCCGAATGTAATATCTACACCAATATTTTCGTCCTTATAATCCACTAACGAATAACAAATTGATTCCAATTTTTTATCTGCATCTTTTACACCGTTCCATTTTACTGAAAATCCTGATGCAGCTAATGTGTTCTTAAATTTTATAGTTGCTTTCTCACCTTTTAAAGTAAAATCAATCGAATCTTTTTTTAATTTTGCGTCGGCACCTTCTACTTCAAAAAAGCTTAACTGATCTACTTTTTTTTCTTCATCAGCATATGTATTCAAAGTAACTGCAATACCTGAAAGAAGTAAAACTGATGCCATACAAATCGCTATTATTTTTTTTCTTATCATTAACCTTTAATACCTCCAATCTGTAAATTTTCGGTAAACTTATCTGTAAATGCCACATATAAAGCTAATGTAGGTATACATAGCAATACACATGCCGCCATCTGCATTGTTTCCGTAGTTCCGGAAAGTTCTGCAAAGTTCAATAACGAAAGAGACAACGTAGGATATGATGGCAGGAAATACATAGGTGTCGTATAATCTGACCAAAGTCCTACAAATGATAATATAAATACTAGAAACATGGTTGATTTTGCCAGCGGCCACATTATTTTTGTCATAATCTGCCAATTGCCTGCTCCATCCATATATGCTGCTTCTACATATTCATTTGGCATACTGGTAAATGTTGCATTAAATAATAATGTATACAAACCTATAAAACCAAATTTTAGTATCCACATACCAGGGATTGTATTATATATTCCTAAATTCTGTGTCATCTGTATTTCTGAAACAGTTGTTCCTACAATAGGAAGTCCCATAAGTACATAAATAAATGAAATTAAAAATTTACTAAACTTATAAGGAAATTTCGCAGTTGCATATCCTACAATACAAGGACAAAGTGTAGCTGCAGCCGCACATCCAACTGCATACAAAACTGAATTAATCAGCAATCCATCAAAAAAGAATGCTCCCGGTGTTCCGTCAGATAATGTAACCGGATAATTAAATTCCTTAAATACTTTCACAAAGTTTGAAAGTGTTAATTTAGAAAATCCAAAAATATTATCTGTAAATGCCCCCCAATCACGAAGTGATGAATTTAAAGCGAGCAAATATGGATATAAAATCAAAAGACCATAAATCACTAAGAATACTGTGATTATTCTTGCTGCGGAAGGTGTCTTAATCTTTACTTTAGTTTCTTTAACTTTTCTTTTCATTATTTAGTACCCTCCTTTCGCTTCATCTTTTTCATTTTTCTCTGTGCCTTCTTTGAGCCATCTAAATCTTCAAACGGATCCCATCTGTTAAGTAATGCTCTCACACCATATACAATAACAGCTGTTGCTATAGATAAACAAATACCTAATGCTGCAAAATACGGATATCTTACACGTGTTGTATCTTCCATAATACCTGATGTAAAATAATATCCCATAGTTGGAACTGCAGAGCCACCTGATATCTTTGAAAATGCATACATTCCATAGTCTC
This sequence comes from uncultured Eubacterium sp., assembly GCA_964461415.1. Classification (GTDB taxonomy): domain Bacteria; phylum Bacillota; class Clostridia; order Lachnospirales; family Lachnospiraceae; genus Eubacterium_G. Next base: position 22,484 of record CAYWUE010000009.1, on the reverse strand, counting down.
CTATAAGAATGCCTGCTACACCCGATGCCAAAAATGTCTTGAATGTAGGGAATATCATAGGCATTGTCACATGTATAAACTCTTGCCAAATATTAGCTCCGTCTATCTGCGCAGCTTCTGCAACACTTTCGTCAATACCCGACATAGCACTGGTATAGAACAAGAAACTTCCTGCCATAGCGTAGAATATATTATATCCTAAAATCGTACCCGTTCTTGTTTCAACATTAACCAAAAGACCCGGTACATTAGTCTGTCCAGTAAATAATTCTACTAAATATGGATATCCTCTATCTGCGATATAATAGAATACAGTGATTGCTACTACACCTGAAATAACAGATGGAAGGAACAATATTATTTTTAATGGTTTTGAAAATGCAAACTTTTTATAAAAATAAAATGATATTATAAGTGATGTTGGCATTGTAACCAAAAAGTTTATAATATAGAATTTGACTGAATTAATTAACGAATCCTGTAAATATGCATCTTCAGTAAAATTCTTGATAACCATCTTGAAATTGCTTAATGTCCAGCTAACATTTCCTGTAATATCATATTCTTTAAAACTCAATAAAATCGAGTTTATATTTACGCCAAACCACATCACAATAAACTGCAAAATAGGAAGGCATAATAGCATACAATAGAATATTATATCTTTCTTTTTTTTAGATTGTAATGTAGATTCACCCTTCTTGCGAATACTTCTCATCTTGTCGTTCCTCTTTCTAAAATAAGTATGAAATGTTCTATATTGTTACTCGTATATATCATACTGCCAATGATATATCAAATATCTCTGACAGTATGATTTTCAAGGTGTCATTTCATCTTAATTCCTTAGTTACTATATAACTTAGTTTTCGAGCTCATAAACTTATTTTATAACATTGCTGTAATTCTTCCAACGTACATTTTTTCTGTTATTTATAATACCGTTGAAATAATCCTGTGCTGTATAAATATATTTTCCACTGTTCTTTGCAGTTATAATATCTGTTATCATATCAGCTGCTTCCTTATCTCCTGCATACTTACTTTCTATGAATTTTGGTATTCTAAAATCAGCAGGTGAGTATGAATATAATTCATTAGAATCATTTGGTAATGCTGTTCTTGCTGAGCTTGTATATTCAACTACAGATTTTGCAAATGATGTAAGTTTATTAGTATCAACTTCATATTCAAATGGTTTCAACAAACCTGTTATAGTTGTAAATTCTTTCATCTGTTCATCTGTGTGTACAAACTGTAAGAATTTTGTAGCCAAATCTATCTTTTCAGGTGCAATATTTGATTTTATAAAACAATATGTGTCTAATGCTTCTACTACAAGATTTTCTGAACCGATGTCTTCTTTTGTTGCTTTAGGCATAGGCATAATCTTATATTCCATATCTGCGTCATATTTTGTAGCCTTTGTTCCGTATGTTTCCTTAAATGCATTAGTAGCTTCATTTTCCCACCATACTCCGTCAAACATAATAGCTACATTTTTCTGTGAACTTACGGTAGGGTTTCTTACAAATTCAAGCTGTGACTGTGCAATCTTAAATGAACCTGAAAGACTCTTATTTACATCATAATTAGTCTGATCCTGTAAAATTGTTTCTGCAAACTTTGTAACATATGCAATACCAGGCTGACGAGCCAATTCATATGCATTCTTCTGTGTTATTTTTACTTTTTCAGTTTCAAACTTCATTGTATCCCAATCAATACTGTTTTGTTTTACAAGTTCTGCTGTTCCATTCATATTATAATTGAGCATAAACTGGTCATATCCCATATTGTCAGCTGCAAGTTCTGTCAAATACCATGTTACATAATCCTGACTTGCTCCAGGGAACTGTAACGGAACGCAGTTGTCTTTCTTAATTTCTTCAAGCAACTGATAAAATTCATCATATGTAGCCGGCATACCATCATCATATGTTCCTTCTTTACCATCAGGACCTGCTGATAATTTTCCTTTAGCATTTGTATATTTGCCATCTGCTCCTATATACCAACCATTTTCATCAAACAATGTTGCATTGTATACCATACAATAGTTGCTCTTCCAGTATGGAAGTGCATATATTTTTCCATCGACTTGCAATGAACTCATAACATCATCACTAATCTTGCTTGCAATATTTCCTTCTTCACCGAATTCTGTAAGATCTTCATTTACATATTCAGTGATATCTAACATTTTTCCATTTTTCGCCCACCACTGATAGAATACACCTTCTGTGAAGAAAACTTCATCATGTGTATCATCATTTAAGATTATATCTTTTAAGGTTTCACCTTCCATAGTTGTCTTGTTACTTGAACCTATAACAACCTGTACACCCTTCTTTCCTTCCTCGAAAGAAGTATCTTTGTATTTTTCTTCAAATTTTTCGATAGCACTGTTTAACCATTCTGTACCAACACCACCATTCCAGTATCCTACTGTAAGTGTTGTTTTGTTGCTATCAATTTCTACTGTTTTTCTTGCAGTAGTTCCACATCCTCCAAGCATTGTTGTAATCAATGCTGTGCTTAGGATAGTAGCTGCAATTTTCTTTGCATTTAATCTCATCTTCTTTTCCTCCATCTGTACTATTTTTATTTCTCTCTTAGTCAGATAATAATATTAATCCAGCTATATTTATCTAACATTTTTGTTTTTTATAATAGCTATTGTATTTATTTTTTAACCATAACCTCTTTACCATTATATTTAATACTGGTTATTTCTATTATTTCTCCTGCATTAAAGTCATAAACGTTAAATGTTATAACACCATATTTATTTATTTCACTAAATGTAAACTTATCTGTCACAACCTTATTCGCATCAAAAACCGTTCCTTTAGCTTCAGGCTCTCCTTCAATAGCATTTTCACATACCCAAAGTGTTTTTGAAGCTGCCCCAAAACGACGTCCCCAGATACCATTGCCTTTTAAAGTTTCTCCGAACGCATCATACATTCTATATGAAACATCTAACGTAACATTAGTATGTCTAGGCTTGCCACTTAACTTAGTTTTTACTTTAAGTGTCTGAATTACTTCGCCATTACTTACAAAAATTCCATTACCTTCAGGAACAGTTGCTTCCTCTACGTCCTTGATTATTATTATTTCACCTTGACTAAAATCTAAAGCTGTTAGTGTGAAATATCCATTTTCTACATTTACCGAGAAATTTGCACTTCTTGTTTCTGTAGGTTTTGGCAATTCAACAGCTTCAAAATCTCCTGCCTTATATTCATTGAGCCATTCCCATGGACCTTCCATACCACCGGCTCCGGCAATACGTCTACCCCACATACCATTTCCTTCTAACATGCTGCCATCTCCGGCACATACCTGATATGTGACTTTTACACTTGCAAGACCATCTTTCATCTTAGTCGGTATCTTTATTTCGTAATCTTCATGTGGATTTTCAGCATACCATCCACCTGGTGATGTATACATTGTTACATAATCCTTAACAGATGACAAATCCAACTTAGCAACTTCCTCTACAGGTTTTTCTTTTCCGCCATCAGCACTTATAATGTTTTTTCCGTTATATTTTATTTCTGCTATAACAGCCTTCTCGCCTCGAAGGAAATCCGCAAAGTTTACAATTACATTTCCACCTCTATCAACCTTAAGTTGAACTTTTGTTGTATACATTTCATCAGGATTAGGAATTGTATTCGCACTATTTTCCCAATTATCTAATTCCTTTTCACAGAACCAGTATAACGTACCATCATCACCTGACATACGTCTTCCCCAGGTTCCGTTTCCTGTTACTCTGTTACCGTTAGCATCCATAACGAACAATGATATTTCCATATCATATATTCCCTTTTCAAGAGTACTTCCTATTTTTATGGATTCGTATAACTCGCCTTCACTAGTAAATACATTTTGATAGTTAGAAAGTAATGACATGTCAAACATACATGCATCTTTATATGTATATATTGTTTCATTCGGCAAATAAAGCACTTTACCTTTATAACTACCATTTGCGACAACCGTAATCATTTGTTCTGTTGTGTCTGTTACCAAAACTTTGTACATACCGTTTTCATCAGCTTTTGCTGTCTGATAACCTTTACCGTCATGTATGTCATAACTATAACCATCTGCTTTTTCTACTTCTGACCACACAAAATAATATTCTTTATTAATCTTCTGTGTATGTACTGCTGGTTCATCAAGAACTTCTGCTTTTAAATTCTTATAGCCTAAATCTATATGTTCACCTTCAGCAGTTACATATCTGACAGTTACTTTATATTCACCATCCATTTCTAACACGTCTGATAAATCATAGCTGGTGTCTGTTGTTATTTTTCCTCCATTACCTATATCAACCTCATACGAAACAGCTTCACTAACCTGTTCCCATTTAAGTACTCCATTTTCAAATTCCAAGGAAACAGCCTGTTCTTTTTTCTCTTTGCATCCTGTAATTGAAAAAATAGTCAATAAGGCAATTGAAATCAATACTGGTATCTTCTTCATTTTTCCTCCTTAATAATCTCCTGACAAAAATCGTTACTTTTATCACATTGTGATATTTATAACTCTAGTATATCAACTTATGCTATTCTGTCAATATTTTTTTGTCTAATTTGTTTTTTTTTTTTTTTCATTTCAATATTTTCTTTGGCAATTTTTAACAATCTACCTTAAACAGCTTACCCTGACCTGGTTTTAATTTAACAACGATTTTATCACCACAATCAGAATATTGTTCATTTTTATATTCCAAAATATCTTTCGTTGCAGTAATTTCAAACTCTCTTTCGTTAATATAGTCATGGTTTACTATGTATACATGACCGTCTTCAAAGAATCCGACAACTCCACATTCGCCTTTTATTTCCTGGATATCTTTATATCCATCAAAAGCTTTTGTTCCGATTTCATTAGTTCCTATATGGAAAACTTCTTCTGACTTTGTTTCAAACAAAACTTTACCAATCTCATAAATTTCTTTGTTTACACACTGCACATCATAATAATGCTGATACTTATTGCCTTTTCTGTCGCACATCGCTTTTTCCCACTTCCAAAACTCATCCGGTATAGGATCCCAATATGTAAAGTAAGAAATTCTATGCATACCATATGCTAGGCACATATTAACCTGCCATAATATTTCTTCATAAGAAAGATTTCTGTACGCACCATGTTCTAATAGTTGGACAATCAGTACTTGTTCTAAATTATTCTTTAAGCCTTGCTCTCTGATAATACCTAAATTCAGAAAATATTCTTTTCTGTCTTCATTTTTCATGGCTGCAGCTCTTATTGCACGCTCTCTTTCATCATCTGTACTATTGATATCACCCAATTCCTCTTGTAGCTTTCGTCCTGTAAATGGGTAATAATCATAGCTGACAAAATCAGGTTTTACCTCTTTTATATATCTTTCTACATAATCTACATAACTATTGGCTTTAAGCATTTCATTCGATGCATAATTTGGAAATAAATTAATAACCGCTTCATGCTGCGGTACATATTTTTTTAATGCTTCTACAATTTTTGCCAAAATAGTAAACCCTTCTGTATTAGGTTCATCAGCTATTTCCCAGCCGGTAATTATATGATAATAATCCTTATAGTCATCTACTACTTTCTTAACAACGCTATCAACATTTTCTATTTTTCGACTATTATATAGTTCTAAAAGTCTTTTTTCATAAACAACTGCTTTCATATTATATTTTTCAAGCAGTTTTAACGCTTTAATATTAGTTTCCACATCATATGTAAACCATAGCTGACTTAACGTCATTCCGGAAGCTGCCATATCCGCAATTACTTCGTCTTTGACAACATAATCCGCTCCCGGGCCCTCAAAAAATGTGATATCAAATCTCTCCATTTTTTTCATCTCCTCCTTGTGCATATATCTTAATACATAATTATGCAACTTAACTTTTATCATCTTGTGACATAAGAGTATCAAAAAAAGTAAGCATAGTCAATAAATTATGCTTACCCTTTCAAATAATTGTGCATTTTAAACAAATTATATATTCTTTTTTGTTAATTATATTTTCCCTTCGCGAAGCTACACAAGCTGTTCCATCTTGCTATCGATAATATGTAATGCTGCTCCTGTTGCTTTTGAATTTTTATTTATGTTAGAAACCTCGAACTGCACTTCTTTATTATAGCTATATTTTCTTAAATATTTTTCAACACAAGCTATAATTTTTTCAGAATTTTCTTCTTCGTTCAAATGCAATACTATAAATTCCGGACTAAAAAGGCTATTTGCTATAGCTATGGCTCTTGCAACATAATTAATAACCTGTTCCATATCAGCTTCAATACTACGATTACCTAGATATCGTTCTAAAATTTCCAATCCATTTTCTTCATTAATATCCAAAATAGTGAAACCTATTTCACCTGCCCTGCTTTGATAACCGGTATAGATTTCTCCATTTATCATAATTGACATACCAATACCATCATTATAATTAAATGAAATTAATAATGCATTTCTGACATTTTGATTTTTTAATTTTCCCAAATGACATTCGCTATACATCAAACAGTCTGTGTCATGTCGTACTATTGTTTCTATATCATATTGTTCTTCAATTATTTTTTTGATTGGCACATTATCCCAATTTTCAATACCGGCCAAATATACAGATATACCATTTTCACTGTCTACTACACCTTTTATACCTACACCGATGCCTAATATCTTATTCTTAGAATACTTGTCAATTATTTCGTCTAACAAATTAATAAGCTGTTCTATGATTTTCGAAGCCTCTCTTATTGTATAGCCTTGTCTTCTTTCCTCGATGACAGTTCCTTTCATATTTGTTACAACCATTCTTATTCTAAAGTTTGTCAAATCTATACCAATAAAATAGTTGTTAGTCTTTGAAATATCCAAAAGCTCTCTGGCTCGTCCGGCTGTTAATTCTTTTTCACTTATTTCTATGTAACCTTCTTCCAAGAAGTTTTTTGTAACCTGGGAAATATGTCCCCAGCTTAAGTTCGTTTTTTCTTGTATTTCCCTTTTCGAAATAGGTCCATAGCTTTTTATTACATCTAATATTAATCTTATTCCATTCTTTTTGTCATTAGCGTCATAAAACTGCATAAACTATTCTCCAAATAATTATTCCTGTCTCGTACATAATTTCACATATAGCTCAGTATTTGTAAGTTGAACATATGGATTAACAAACAATATGCCGACAAGTCCCATAAAAAATGTTCCTGCAATGCTCCACAAAATAAATGAAAAATCAAGAACAAATGTGTCAAACTTATTACCATCCATAAGTTTCTTGCTCAAATAAAACGCCTCTGACATAGACATTTCTGGATTTTCTGCTAATAAATATGGAACCATTCTGTATTCATATGCTTTTATAATTCCAGGTATTATAAATAACAGGCTCCATAAAGCAATAAAAAGATTTTTGCAAAACATAATTTTTACTGTGTTCAAATATCCTTTTTTAAACGGATATACAACCTCACCTAATTCTGGTTTTTCTGTCCTGTTTTTTATGTACCATCTGATACATCCGACACTCAACGGATTAACAACAAATATCGTTATCAAAATTGATGCTATTGCAATTACCATAGCTGCCATCACGCTTGTAATCCATACAATCGGCGAAACATTTGCAATATAATTTCTAATTTCATTAATTATGTTTTGTACATTGTAATTGTTCATTACCTGATTACCAATATCAAGTATCTCCTCATTTGACCACTTATCATATGCGCCATTCGTAGTCGAATTCGTAATTTTATTGGTAAAATTGATACTGATTCCTCCGGTAATAAATGTTAATAACAATGTAATCAAAACTGTTTTCCAATAGTTTTCAAATAAACGTTTTTTAGCTCTTGCTTTTAATTCTGCTCTATTCCACATATATTTATCCTTATCATTTTTTAATAGACTATATTCATTTTCTTACAGATAGTCTTCTATTTTTATGATATAATTGCTGTTATTTTTAGTAAAATAATCCTAATATATTATGATTATTTTATTTCATATATCCAGCCTTCAGGTGCTTCTATCCTTCCCATCTGTATTCCTGTCAAAGTTTCATAAAGTTTCTTTGTTATCGGTCCCATTTCATCCATTCCACTAGGAAGGCAGATTTCTTTACCATGGTCTACAATTTTTCCTACAGGAGAAATAACTGCTGCCGTACCGCAAAGTCCACATTCTGCAAAATCTTTCAATTCATCAACATATACTTCTCTTTCTTCTACTTCAAGTCCAAGATATTCTTTTGCAACATACATAAGTGAACGGCGGGTAATTGATGGAAGAATACTGTCTGATTTTGGAGTTACTACTTTATTGTTTTTTGTTACAAAAATAAAATTAGCTCCACCTGTTTCTTCTACCTTTGTTCTTGTAGCAGCATCAAGATACATATTTTCTGCATATCCTTCTTCATGAGCTGTAACAATAGCATGAAGACTCATTGCATAATTAAGTCCTGCCTTAATATGTCCTGTTCCGTTTGGAGCAGCTCTGTCAAAATCACTTATTTTAATCGTTATTGGTTTTACACCACCTTTAAAGTACGGACCTACAGGCGTAGTAAATACTCTGAACTGATATTCATCTGCCGGTTTTACACCAATGACTGCTGAACTTCCAAACATATATGGTCTGATATATAATGTAGCTCCAGAACCGTATGGTGGTACGTATGCTAAATTTTCTCTTACTGTTTCTTCTACTGCTTTTATGAATTTATCCTGTGGATATACAGGCATTTCAAGTCTTTTTGCTGAATCTTCCATTCTCTGTGCATTTAAATCAGGTCTAAAAATCACTACTCGACCATCTTCTGTTGTATATGCTTTCATTCCTTCAAAACAAGTCTGTGCATATTGAAGAACACCTGCACATTCGCTAATTGTAACAGTATCATCATCTGTCATACATCCTTCGTCCCATTTTCTGTCTTTAAAATTAGATACAAATCTTTTATCTGTTTTCACATAACCAAATCCTAAATTTGACCAATCAATATTTTTCTTGTCCATTTTTATCCTCCTAATGCTATAATCAGAATATTATGTTCCAAACATTATAATCTCCCACAATATATTTTCAGGTTTCCGATTATATTTATAACAATCATTAAAATCACTGTTATGATTATATGAACATTATTCCGATTTTACTCACAATCGTGTCTTTTTCTGCGGTCGCTTCTTATAATATACTACTATTTTTTTTACTAATCAAGTGCTCCGATTTCTTCTAATACCTTTATTGTTTCCTTATAATCCTTGTAAACAATCAAACTTCTATAATAACTATGTTTAAAATTTTTATTATTGCCTGTATCAGTATAAAAGATGTTGAGTGAATAATAATCTGATGTCTCAGTTATTTTATCCGACTTATTTTTATCCTTGATTATTGCATCAATTAATTTTTGACATTTTTCCTGATTGTTTGTGGTATAATCCATCTCTTTTGTATCTGACCATATATTAATACTTGCAACATATTTTTGTGGGATTTTTTCAAGTATATCAACATCATCATGAACTAATTTTTCAATGCTTTCTACCTGTTCACTTGGTATTTCTCCACCGTAATACATTCTTGTAATTTCTTTGCCGTTTTTTAATTTATATTTTATTATCGTATCACTTGATTTTGTATAAGCATCATATTCATTTCTATTCATATAATAAAGAATACCCTTGCACTTATTTTTTTTCACTTTATCTATTATGGACTGATGTACTTTTATCGTTTCGTTTATGGTATTTTTATCATTTTGATAAGTATTTATGATATCTTTCCCTCTTACCATAAAGGATTCATCATATCTGTATTTTATAATAACACCTTCAACATCTTTTTCATCAGGAATTTTTGTATCATATCCTAATGCTCCGGTAAAAATAATCAGACAAAACATACCGACAGTGCAGACTGCAATCAATCCCTGTTTTAAGCTGTCCTTTAGTCTGTTTAAACCTCTGTGAAATATCAAATGAAGCAAAAATTCTGCCACAAACACGCCTATGAACACGCCAACAGCAAGCCATATATAAGATGAACCAATTCCGCTATTAGAATATCCTAATGCACCAAATATTATCCCCATAGTTAGTCCCAAAACAAATCCCGCTAAGAACTTTATTCCTATTTCTACTACACCGAAAGCAAAATTACTCTGTGCTGTTTCTGCTTTTCTCTTTCTGCACAAATAATTACATACAAATATACTTGCTACAATTACTGCAATCCACCATATTATGTATAGTATTTTTCCTTCTCCGTAAATTCCTGTATATGCAGATGCCACCGGACATAATAACGTATAAATATTTGATGATATTCCATCCTGTGTCATTCCCGGAATTATATTATGTGGATAATATACACATATAGCTACAGCAACAGGATATGCAACATTTATTATGGCATAACAAATTATAGTATCTATGGCTGTTCCACAACATAGAGAAATCACAGCCATTACTCCTATATTTCCAAGAAGTGCTACAATCAATATTATTAGGTTTTTTATTTGCATTATTGCCATTGTTTTACTAAGTGTAAGTACCGCACCAAGTACACCTATTATCACAACCGGTACTATAGTAGTAACAACAACTGATATTAGTCTTGAAAAAAATACACTTCTCTTGCTAAGCGGAAGACTTCCGAACATATCCATGCATCTTTTATTATGCATATATGAAAATGCTATCAAACACATTATTATTGAATAACCTATAGCAACTCCTACGAACAAAACAATAGTGAAATTAACACCATAGTTTTCCATTCTGCTCTGATAAGAAATTTTAAATCCATTTTTATTATTGCTAATAATCATTAAAAATATTTCTATTAAAGGGTATACCATAAACAATAAAATCCAGTAAGCAATGGATACCGAAAGGTATTTTTTATTCGTCCAGTCAAACAGGGCTTTTACTTTTAATTGGTTTGTAAGTGTATTATTTTCCATAGCCTGCTCCCTCCATTTCATTTATGAACACTTCCTCCAATGTTGATGGCATTGTTTCAATAAATACAGGATTAAGCGAATTTAATTTATCCATAATTTCATCCAAATCTCCTCTTGCCATTACACTAAAGTAATTTCCAACCTGACTAATAACCTGTACATTCATTTCTGTTAAAGTTTTTATACCAGGTGAAGACTTAAACGCCATCTGAATTTTGTGTATTTTATTTTTCAATTGCTCTGTATCTTCATTAGTTAATAATTCTCCATTATGTAACATGACAATTCTGTCGCATATATCATCTATTTCTCTTAGATTATGTGATGCTATTATACATGTCATATTTCTTTCTGTTACATCCTGTATTATAAGAGTTTTTAGATTTTTTCTGATAACCGGATCTAATCCATCAAATATTTCATCCAAAAACAAATATTTAGGTTTTGCAGAAAATGCCAATATGACCGATACCTGCCTTTGCATTCCTTTACTCATATTTATGATTTTTTTATTTCTTTCAACTGGAAACATTCTGCATAATTCCTCAAATCGTTCTTCGTCCCATGATGAATATATGTTTCTCAATAATTTTGCCATATTGTTTATGGTGCTGTCATTAAAGAAGAAAGGATAATCAGCTATGTAATAGCATCTTTCTTTTATTTTATGATTATCATATGCTAACTCTCCATCTATTATCACCTGTCCTTCATCCGGTTCATATACACCTGATAACGTTCTAAGCAATGTACTTTTTCCGCTTCCGTTACTTCCAGCCAACCCGAATATGGTTCCTTCTGTTATTTTGCAGTTCATTTTGTCAAGGGCAACATTTGTATCAAATTTTTTTGTCAGATTTATTATTTCTATCATACTATTCCACTCCCTCTATTATCTGTTCTATCATATTCACGATTTCTTCTTTTGTGACACCATTTTTATATGCTTTTTTTAATGACTGCTTCAATTCCTGTCGTAACGCTATTCTTTCTGCCTCACCATTGCACAATTTGTCAGACACAAAGCTTCCACGTCCTACTGTGGAATATATATAACCGTCCTGCTCTAACATTTTATATGCCTTTGACACTGTGTTTGGATTGATTCCAAGTTCAGTTGCCAATACACGCACCGGTGGCAATTTTGTATCACTCTTTAACACGCCTAATGAAGCAAGTCTTACAACATCATCATATAACTGCTGATACACAGGTGTTCTTGATTGAAAATTTACTGTTAACATTCTTCTTTCCTCTCGTCGAGATTGTACTGTTCATTGTAATACAATTATTATATTATATGCTTAGACAAAAATTGTCAATTTATTTTATTAAAGTTCGATAATTTATTATAATTAAAGATTTGACGCCATGGGCAGGTTACAATAGCGCTCAAGACATGCTACGTTTTCTATTCAGTCCCTGCGCTTATTAACCTGCAGTCGCCCAAACTCGCCCTAACGGGCTCAAACAGTGGGCTTTGTGCAGGTAGCTAGCAGTGACTTCAATACGAAAACTTACGCAATTATCTTGAGCACTATTGTAACCTGCCCATGGCGTCTATACTTTATTTGTATTTTTTATGTCATCAGAAAAATATGCCATATTATATAGAAAATGTTTTCTTTAAATATGACATATTTTTCTTTAATTCCATTTTTCTAAAAATTGTTGCTCAGTTATTATTTCTACTCCAAGCTGTTTTGCTTTTTTATTTTTTGATGATGAGGAAGTTGCATCATTGTTTATGAGAAAGTTTGTTTTTGCTGAAACTGAACCGGTTACTTTTCCACCACGTTTCTCAATATAATCTTTTACAGCATCACGATTTTCAAACTGATTTACTGCACCTGTTATTACAAAAGTAAGCCCTTCCATATTTTGTGCTATATTGTTTTCTTCCACTGATGCAATCGTTACTTCTTTTAAAAGATTATCTAGTTTTCTTGAATTAGTATCATCTTCAAAATACTTGCAAAACTTTTCTGCCATTATTGTTCCTATTCCATCTATTTCAACTAATTCTTCTACTTTGGCTTTTCTTATTTTTTCTATATCATTGCCAAATGCCTTGCAAATTAATTTTGCATTGGCTACTCCTATATTTGATATTCCGAGGCTATATATTAATGCAGGAAGCTCCACTTTTCTTGCCTTTTCTATCGACTCCATAAGATTGTCATAGGATTTTTGTCCGAATCCCGGTGTCGAAATAATTTCTTCATAATACCTGTCTAAGTGGAATATGTCTGAGAATTCTTTAATATAACCTGCGTCTATAAATTTTTCTAATGTTTCTTCTGAAAGACCATCTATATTCATTCCATTTCTTGATACAAATAATGTAAATAATTTTATATTTTTGGCAGGACATTCTGTATTTGGACAATATAATGTTTTTATTCCATTTTCTGCTTTTATTTCTGTTGCCATTGCGCATACTGGACATTTAGACGGCAATTCATCTATTCCTGATTTCGTCATATTTTCTGATATTTGTGGAATTATCATATTCGCCTTATATACTTTTATTCTGTCACCGCTTCCTAGTTTTAGTTCTTCCATTATGCTTATGTTATGAACACTGGCTCTGCTTACAGTTGTTCCTTCTAGTTCTACAGGTTCAAACACAGCAACCGGATTAATTAGGCCTGTTCTGCTTGGACTCCACTCTATATATTTTAATGTAGTTTCTGCCTGTTCATCTTCCCATTTAAATGCAATTCCATTACGTGGGAATTTTGCTGTTGTACCTAATGATATTCCATATTGAATATCGTCATACATTAATACAAGACCATCAGATGGGTAGTCATATGTTTTGATTTTTTCAGAAAAATATTCTACCTGCTCTTGCATAGAATTTCTTGTGGCAACCTTGTATTCTACCACTTGAAATCCTTGTTTTTCTAACCATTTATATTGTTCTTCTATAGAATTATTAAAATCTACATCTTCTGCACTTATAAGTGCAAATGCAACAAAATTCACATTTCTTGTTGCTGTTATCTGGCTATTTAACTGTCTTACAGAACCCGAACATAAATTTCTTGGATTTTTGTATTTTGAATCTCCTTCTTCTATTTCTTTATTTATTTCTTCGAAATCAGAATATTTTATTACTGCTTCTCCTCTTAGAGTTAATTTACCTTTATATGCTATTGACAACGGTATATTTTTAAAAGTTTTTGCATTGTTTGTTATTACTTCGCCTGTCACTCCATTCCCACGTGTTACTGCTTTTTGTATTTTTCCATCTTCATAGGTTAACACTACTGTCAGTCCATCCATCTTCCATGATAACAGACATTTTTTATCACCCGCAAAATCTTCTAGCGCTGTCACTTCTTTAGTCTTGTCTAATGACAGCATTGGGCTTTGATGTTGTTCTTTTGGCAGCTGACTAACTACCTGATAACCTACATTGACTGTAGGACTGTTTGACAATATTATCCCCGTTTCTTTTTCTAATTCTGACAATTCATCATATAATTTATCGTATTCATAATTCGTCATAATTTCGTTAGCATCCTGATAATATGCTTTATTTGCTTTATTTAAAATTTCAACTAATTCTTTTATTCTTTCTGACTTTTCCATTCTTCGCACCTGCTTTTATATTTTCACTATTAATATTGCAATTTTACAAATTATTATTTTATAATTTTCTAGTCATCTGTTAGTATTCTTTAAAATTATATTTATACTATTTTATGGTTATCTGATATAGTTCTACATATTTTACTTTTTGTCTTATCGTTTTTTTAGTAAAATCTTCAACTCCTCATCTGATACAATTCTGTATTTTCCAATCGGTAAATTTCCTAATTCTATATTCATTATTCGCACTCTTTTTAGTTTTTGTACATTATACCCTAGCTTATTACACATTCGTCTTATTTGTCTGTTTAGACCTTGAGTTAAAACTATGCTAAATACGTGTTTTTTTATTTTTTTTACTTTGCATGGTCTTGTAATCTGCTCTAATATCTCAACACCTGATGACATTTTTTTTATAAATTCGTCTGTTATTGGCTTGTCTACTGTTACAATATATTCTTTTTCGTGATAATTTGATGCTTTTAAAATATTGTTTACAATAGAACCGTCATTTGTCAAAAGTATCAAACCCTGGGAATTCTTATCTAACCTTCCTATTGGATATATTCTCTTATCATAACCTACAAAATCTACGATATTATCCGGATTTGTTCTATCTGCCGTACACTCTATTCCAACAGGTTTGTTTAGTGCTAATAATATTTGTTCTTCTTCTCGAACTATACTTTCACCTTCTACTTGTATTTCATCTTTAATGGTTACTTTTTGCCCCATAACAGCTTTTTTCCCATTGACAAAAACCTTCCCTTGCTCTACTAATCGGTCCGCTTCTCTTCTTGAGCAGTATCCTGCATCGCTTAAATATTTATTAAGCCTTATTAATTCTTCTTCAGTTTTTGATTTCTTCAATCTAACCTTTTCCATAATACTCCTAATGTAATTATCTTTCTTATATAGTTACACCTTCTACTTTTGTACAATTATTAATAAACTGCCACTTTTTACAGATATGATTACATCATCTCCTATAAATGTGTTGCTTACCGCAGTAGGATTGCATGGCTCTAGCTGCATATTTTGTGTCTCATACTTTGCACCTTTTATATTAACTCCATTTGCAACTCCTCCAAAAGCAAATACCGACAAATCTTTCCCAGCTTCGCCTTTTAATGCAATTTTTTTATCAGTTATCATGTAATAACAATAGGCTTTGTCGCACATTCTGATTTTTATACCATTTTTTGATGCCCACAGCATGGTTTGAAAATTTGCTATCGTGTGGTCTATCCTGCCTCCACTGCCACCATATATCTCTATTTCATCATATCCCATTTCTGTTGCTTTTATCACCGAAAGCATCATATCTGTATCATCTTTTTCCACCTGATGAACTATGACATTTTCGCCTTCCGGAACGTATCCTAAGGAATCAAAATCTCCAATTATCAAATCAGGCTCTATCCCCATTTTTTCCAAAATAGCAACACCGCCATCTGCGGCTATAACATATTCATTTTTCTTTTTAGAAAAGTTGGTGCCGGAATTATCTCCAGCACCAACTATATAACATTTCTTATTCAACTCGTTTCTCCTAGATAGTTATTGTCACAAATTATTATTTAGCAGTTGTAGGTGCAACTGTTGTACTCTGTGTTGACGCTGGCTGTGTAGCTTGTGATGTTGTTGCAGAATTCTGACTTGTACTTTGCACCGTTGTTGGAGCTGGTGTTGTCGTTTCTTCTGCTTTTTTTGTAAGTGCGTCAAGAAAACTCTTTAATGACTCATCACTATCCTTTGCTTCTTCTAATTCTTTTTGAACATCAGCTATCAATTGCTTAACATCAGAATCTTTAGAAACTTCCTCAATATATTCTTTTATTTCATTGCTCCATTCGTTATGAATATACACATTTCCGGTATTAGCATCTCTTATAATATAATAAGTTGTAAGATTTGGAACCTTTGTAGATATGTTCTTATATTCTGTCTGATAATAAGCGTACACTACATATGTATTTTCATAAAGTCCATTTTTTGTATAACATTCTACCGAAGAATAACTGTCAATATATTTTTTCTGAGCAACGTCACTTTCGCTCAAATCGCCTATATTATCTACATATCTTGCCATTATATCCAGTCTCTGCTGTGCATCCTCTACAAGATAAGCATTAAGGTAATTGTTGACAACGTCAGTAATTTCATCATATTTATCATCTTCTAATGGATTTTCAACCTTTGATTTATTCCCATTAGATGATGTCTTTCCTACTATTTTTGATACCGTAAAAATCACTCCCGCCAAAACTACGATTGTAACAATAGCCGCGATTATTATATCAATTCTGATAGGTTTTCTTTTTTTCTTTGAATCTTTAGATTTCTTTTTTTTAGGTGCATGATAAGCTGCCGCTTCTTCTAGCATCTTGTCTATTTCAGAACTTGTTAATTTCTTTTCTTCTGTTTCCACCATTATCTCTCCTAACTATAATTAGTAAAAACTCGTATTTCTCATTCAAGTTTTCGCACTCAATTAGTGTACCAAATATCTATCAATTTTTCAACCAAGACCACCGAGATTTGTGTCTTAAAAATGTTAGCGTTTTTAAGTTATTTTTAAGTAAATGAAAAAGCATCAATATTATATTTTCAATTATTCCTTTTGCTGTATTTTTTGTTAGGTTCTACAAAAAACCGTACCTTTTCTAACTCTGATATTTCTATCTATTCAAGCATCATCTTCCTTAATGTTTCTATATTATTTTCGTCGACATTGCATACCTTTACAAGATATTTTTCAACAGCTTTTTGTAAATCTCCATCCTGTCCATATTTTTCCATAAATTGATTATAAAAATATTCCCATGCAACATAATTGTCACTGTCATCCTGCATTACACCCGTTTTGGTAAATTCATGATTAGTTGAATCAATATCACTACGCCATCTCTTTCCTGCCTCCAATGTCACGAACATTTGCTATCACATCTGTCTTAATAAATCTTACAGGTGCATCTTTTGTAACGAACTTGTCTACCTTTGATGTACTTCCTTCTATGTCTCCTACAACTTTCCAATAATATGTTTTACCTGGAACTAATATAACTTCGTTATATATACTTGTGTATGCTGTTTCGTATACCTTTGCATCAGTAAAATCTTTATGGTCAGCAAAATATACTTTATAATTAACGCTTCCATCACTCTCCCACTTAAATACTGTACTCTGATACGTGCACCCCGATGCAGTATATTTATATATTATATCGGCCTGTTCATTTACATCTTCCTCATCCAAATATTCTCTTACTGAATCATCACACAAATCAATTTCCATACCTTTATATTCTGTAACTAAATTAATCGTATTTTTACTGCATCTGGTAAAACCACATACCATTGTCAAAAACATTACAAATAATCCTATTTTTTTCATAACTTTTTTGCGGATTTTCTTCCACATCCTCCTCTCTGTTTTTTATTTTCAGCAAATAATTTATATTATTCTAATTATAGGAAAAAGCACTTTCAGAAGTTACTTTTTATTTCTCCCGTTAGTGCTTTTGCTAGTTATTTTAAAATTTTAAATAATCTTTTGGTTCAATTGCTTTTACTTCTGATGTAACGTAATCAGAAACATTTCTTGTAATAATGTAATCTGCTTCATGTGCCTTAGCACATTCCATCTGTAAGCAATCTTCAAAATCTGAAAATTCTTCATTCTCAAGTCCTGACAATAATTTCCTTTGCATTCTCAAAATACGGTTCTCGTTCAAGCAAATAATCCAATAGTATATTTGTGTCAACTAAAATTTTATTTGCCATACTTTTTTTCCCTATAAGAAGCTAATTCTTTTTCATCATCCGTCACAGTTCCTTTTCTGCGTAATATTTCTAACTTTGAAAATGCTTCTTTCCTCTCTGAACTTGCATCATTATATAAACCATTAACACCTTGCATTATTTGGATTATATATGTCAATTTATCTTCCGGTAATTTTTCTAATTCCATTATTGCACTCTGTCTTAAAGCTGTCATAAGCAATACCTCCTATTCCTTAAATCTGTTATAACAAACGATTATAGTCTCCATTCGATATAATATACGTTATCTTTAATGTATATTATATCACTGCCTCCATTGTTTATCAATCAGCACCAATAGAAAGTTTTCTGTTCACATCTATAGAATTTTTTTTGCACATTCACTTATTCAAGCATCATTTTCTTTAATGTTTCTATATTATTTTCGTCGACATTGCATACCTTTACAAGATATTTTTCAACAGCTTTTTGTAAATCTCCATCCTGTCCATATTTTTTCATAATTTGATTGTAAAAATAATCCCATCCAATATAATTTTCATCATCATTTTTCATGATGCCGCTTTTGCCAAAACTATGGTCTAACTCATCAATACTACTTCTCCATCTATTTCCGGCCGATGTAAAACTGGTAAGTTCAAAATCTCTGGTCAAATCTTCATATGACACTCCTAATACTCCATTAATCAAAAATGCTAACGTGCCGGTACGGTCTGCGCCAGCATTACAATGGAAATATATAGGATAATTGTTTTCATCACCTAAAATTCTAAATATTTCTCTTATGGAAATTGGTGAGTTCGAATCATATTTTCTCGTTGGATTTTTCAGATAAAAGCCCGGCACAATATAAGAATAACTTCCCATTGAATATTGATAATACGATACACCTGCGCCAAATACACTTGTACTTTGTCCGTAATCGTCATTATCACTTCTTAAATCTATCTCAGTTCTAATCCCTAAATCTTCCGAAAATAACTTTTTATCTTCTTCTGAACATTCATTTTCTCCGTATGTATTAGTTCTTCCACCACGATATATTTTTTCGTATCTTACTGTTTTGTCACCAGCTTTCCATCCACCAATATCCCTGACGTTAACTATACTGTCTGTTGTTATGAATCTTACAGGAGCATCTTTAGTTTTAAACGAATCAATTTTTGAAGTACTACCTTCAAGGTTTCCCTCAACTTTCCAGTAATATGTTTTACCTGGAACAAGCGGCACTACATTATCAAGTCTGATATCTTCTGTTTTATATGTTCTTGCATTCTCCATTTCTTTATTATCAGAAATATATACAATATATTCTGTACTTTTATCGGAGTCCCATATAAAGACATTCGACTGCCCTGTGTAATTTAACGAACTATACTTATAAATTATATCTGACTGTTCATTTTCATCTTCTTCATCAAGATACTCTCGAACAGAAGAATTACACAAGTCAATTTCATCACCATTATATTCCGTAACCAGATTAATTGTAGCATTAATCTCTTCATTGTTTTTGGAACAACCTACTGAGCAACATGCAACCATCATAAAAACAATCTCCAATAATATTTTTTTTATGTTCATTTTTTTTATGTTCATTTTTTCTCCATTCCTTCACCTTTTGGCAAACAGTTCAATTTAACATAAGATAAGTAAATATACATTATATTTTTAAGTATCTTGTTTTGCATGTAAGGTCAAAAAATTATATTTCATACCAAATAATCTCATTTGGTTCCATATTTAGTTCGAAACTGCTTCCATCTCCCTTATAAACAATTGTGCTTTGTGGTTCGTATGTATTATTAACAACACAGTATTTACCATTCTTAACATATGCATGAACTTCTACGTTAAAGTTTGAGCTAAACCACTTGTTAAGATTAGCTTCGTCATGAGCTGCCCATATGATTGAACGATAAAGAAGTCTGCTGTTTTCAAAGCTGTATGGAAGTCCACTAATATATACGCTTCTACCTTCACCGAACTCATTTACAGCCATCTGTACTTCTTTTTCAACCTGACGAAGAATTGTTGTTCCATCAAGCGCGAAGATATTCTTTTCTCCTTCACCAAAATCAATGTCTTTAGTACAGTCTTCCTTTATAAAGTGGTCATGTTCATCCCAGTTATACTTGTCTGTATTTAGGTTAAAGCCATTTTCTTTTTCAACACCAAGAACATTAGCAAGCTGGAAATATCTTCCTTCCCACTGGCATGCACTAGGTTCTCCAACACCAATGAAACCACCGCCATTATAAATAAATTTCTTAATAGCAGTAACAACCTGTTCATTCTTCCATTCTTCTCCACCACTATGCGCTGTATATGCATCACCTACGTTGATAATAACATCAACATCTGCTAAAACATCCGTATTTTCTTTAATGTCATCAAAACTGATAAAACGAACATCAAATGGTGCACCTGACAATGCTTCAATAACACCTGCATATGAGTAGTTCTGCTTCTGATACAAAGCGTGGTGAACCATATGGTTGCCCCATGCTCTCATCTTTCCCCAGCTATTTAAAACTGCAACAGTCTTTACACAATAAGGTGTTGTTCCTTTGATATTCTCATATAATGTACGGAATTCATTACATACATCTTCTACATAATCAATAAAATCAGGGAACTGAAGCGCAAGCTTTAAGTATCCGCCATATCCTATTCTGTCGATAGGTTTTCTAAGAATGGCACGTCTTGCTGTAACCCAGTTTTCTTTAGCTTCTTTAACAGGGTCGCCGCCTTCATGGAATGTATCAGGGAAAAAATATGGTAAAAATCTTCCTTCTGTATATTTAACACCAGGAATATCACTAATAAGACGTAATGTTGAGCCATTACCAACACTGCCTACTACTGCATCAAGACCAATAGACTTAAATTCTTCCATAAATGGTTCTGTACCAATCCAATGGTCACCCAAAAACATCATGGCTTCCTTGCCCATTTCGTGTGTAATATCGACTAATTCTTTAACAAGTTTTGCTACTTCTCTTCTCTGGAATGCCTGAAAATCCTTGAATTCTTTTGATAGAATACGATACTGATTATTATGGTATCCCTGGTCAATAATAAATTCAGGTCTAAACTTATATCCTACTTCTTCTTCAAACTGTTCCAAAATATATGGACTAACTGAAGCTGAATATCCATACCAGTCCACGAATTTTTCTCTGGCAAATTCATCGAATACTAACATAAACTGATGGAAAAATGTTGTAAATCTGACTACATCAATATGTGGATTCTTTTCTAAGTAATTGCGTAAACGCTTCTTAGACCATTCTCTAGTCTTAGGCTGTCTAACATCAAAAGTAATCTGTCTCTTTGATACATCCCAGCCATTAGTAACAGCATTGTACATATGTACCGGGTCCCACATGATATAAGCAAGAAAACTTACTGTATAATCATGGAATTCCTTAGTATTATGAATAGTAACATCACCTGTTTCTTCACTGTATTCCCATTCTGTTGCAGGAACAACTTTACCTGTTGTACGGTCAATAACTTCCCACCATCTCTTAATGTCATCACGACTGTTAACCTTTAACATATCAGGATATAAGTGATCCATAAGATGAATCTTTAAATCTCCACCAACTGCATTATGAAAAGCTGTCATAATATACATCTGCTGAATTTCTTCCGGATTAGCATTAGCCCATTCATTATCTTTTCTAGTCGTATAATATGTTGAATATACTTTCGCATCAACATCTCTAAGTTCTTCCGGATAATCTGTACCATCACAGTCACGTATTGCATCCGCACCCCAACGTTCTACTAATTCTAATGTTTCTTTTACTACATCTACATCTGTAGGAATAGTAACTCTACCTTTTGTCTTGTTACCTGTTGCCATAATTTCCTCTTTTCGTATAAAATATTCTCTTTACAAATGTTTTATTTAAAACATTATTTTTATATACTGATATTAACATAGAAAATGGGTATAATCAAGAATTACATCGATAATCGATATAATCAATATAATAGGATTTTTAGTGTAAATAATAGTAATAATAATAATAATAATAATAATAATAATAATAATAATAATAATAATAATAA
>CAYWUE010000008.1:0-49975 GCA_964461415.1 uncultured Eubacterium sp. | reverse complement strand
GCATTTCTCTTTACGTTGCCTATTAGTCGCAAAAGTTATGTGATGGAAAAATATAGCTTTTCTCTTCTGACAGGTAGTAGTTCGTGGATTTTAGCTGTATTGCTGGCAGGTGTTGTTAGTCTAATTAAAGGAGCAGTGCCGATTTTGGAAATTATAATGACAGCGATAATGATGATTCCGATTATGCTTATTGTTTATGCAGTAATGATACCATTCCAGCTTAAATTTGGTGGAGAAAAAGGCAGAATTGCTATGGTAGGAGCAGTAGGCATATTATTTATCATCGGCTTTCTGATTGTAAAAATTGCTGAATTGTCAGGAATTGACTTATTAAATGTCATTAACACGCTCCCAACGTTAAGCATGGGAATGTTAGCCGCAATCGCAGTTGTAATTGCTGTTATTATCTTTGGTATATCTATGAGAATTAGTATTTCTATTATGGGCAGGAAAGAATTTTAAAAAGAAATTATGAAAAATAGAGATTACAGAGCATCAGATAAAGTATTAATCAGAAAATTAAATAATGAAATAACAGATTAAAGAGGAGGTTCAAAATGTTATTTTTATGTTATCCAAAATGTTCAACCTGCCAAAAGGCTAAAAAGTGGTTGGATGAACATAGTATAGAATATACAGAGCGTCATATTGTGGAAAAAAATCCGACTTATGATGAATTAATGTTGTGGCACAAACGGAGTGGTCTGCCACTAAAGAAGTTTTTTAATACCAGTGGATTGGTATATAAAGAAATGCAATTAAAGGACAAGCTGCCATTAATGAGTGAAGAAGAACAGATTAAACTTCTTGCTACGAATGGAATGCTGGTAAAACGACCGATGGTGATAACTGACAATATTGTGCTGGTTGGATTTAAGGAAGCAGAGTGGGAAAAATACTTATATGAATAAAGTAAATTCAAATGACGATTATTCTGCTGAATATAGACAGAATGTTTTGAAATATAGGTAACAAAAAGCCATCTATTTCTGGTTGAAATAGGTGGCTTTTTGCCAAATCATACCCCTTACACTAACAATCATTTTATTTGTTTCTTTAAATATAAAATCACATCTTTTCGCGTTACAATTCCAATAAATATATTTTGGTCATCTACGACAGGAACGAAGTTTTGGTTAGAAACTGTATCTAACAGTTCCTCCATCGAAACCTGTATGTTTACAGCAGCATTATCACGCCTGCGTTTCACATTTGTAATTGGCATGTTTTCCATATCATACAAACTTGGGAAATCATGATTTTTTAGGTGCCATAACAAGTCACCTTCAGTAATTGTACCAATATATTTTCCATCGGAACTTAGAAGTGGAATTGCAGTATATCCATGAAATTCCATTTTTTCTAGTGCCTGTCTTAAAGAATCTTTATCATTAACGTGAGATACGTTTTCTTTTGGAGTTAAAAAGAATAATATATTCATATTAATTTCCTCGCTTCATAAAATTTATACGAGCATAATTGTATCAGAAATGGAAATGCGAATCTATAAAATCACAGAAAGTTAACAGAAAACAAACAATAATTCACAAGTTAGAAACAATATGGAATAAAATGTAGTGTTTCTAACCTGTGAATTAAAAGAGAAGGTAATATTCTATGCCATTATTTGTGTGGCATTTTTAAGTATATATAAAAACTTACAATTATTGGCGTTTACTTCTAGTTTGAAGTGGTGATTCTCCTATAATTTTCTTGTAAGTTTTTGAAAAATAAGAACTTGAGTTATATCCAACAGAAGTAGATATTTCGCTTATGGAATGATCTGTGTTCTGTAATAAATGCTGTGCTGTATTACATCGTATCTTATTTAGTGTAGATATAATTGAGTCACCGTATGTTTCCTTAAAAGTATGTGCCAGATAATATTTATTCATTGAAAAACGGTCTGCAAGCTTATCTAACGAAATATCATCTGTATAATTGGCAGTAAGATAAAGATGTACATCGGCTAGCAAACTAGGTTGCTTAGATGTTTCTACCGGCAACGCATACAAATTAGATTTACGGATTATATAAAGTATAAAACTATTAAATTGTGTCTGTAATGCACATTGCCAAAATTCTTCACGAACAATCCATTCCCATTCTATCTGTCTTATAAAGTCGAAAACTGTTTCAAAATCACTGCCAAAATCATAACAAAACGTGTTGTCTTTATGTCCGTTATTGTTTGAATGGAACGAAAGATTTTCAACACATAAAACAGCATATTCTAAATCCATGTTCGGAGCGGAAGATTCCATATGCTGAACATGTCCATTGTTTATAATAACCATTCCTTTTGAAATAGGAATTTTATTATCCTTAGTATAAAAAAATCCACTTCCATCTGTGACAAAAAAAATCTCTGTATAAGTATGTGAATGCCAATAACCTTTAAAATCAGGTTTATATCGATAACGCTCATAAGATGCACAGTGAAAATTATTATTTGTATTTTCTAATGTTATAATTGAGAATTGCTTCATTGTTACCTCTAAGTATTTGTTGAATTTTTTTATATAATAACGAATTATACATTGTTTTTTCGTGAAAATATATGAAAAAACAAAAAAATACAAAAACAAAACAATTTTGTTATATCAATGAAAAGCTAGAATAAATACAATGAAGATGAACAAAGGAAATAAATAAAAAAAGTTATAAAAATTGTCAAAAATGATACGCTATAAAAGTTTATCATAAGCATAAAACGGCAAAAAATTACTAAAAATAAAAAAGTGGAATTGGTTACATAAAAATGAACGATAAATATATAGATAATATACAACAATGTGATTTGCAGACAGTATGGTGTGAAGGAATTGAGCCTAATGTGGAATTGAAATTTTGCTGCTATATAAAGAAGCAACAAAAAGTTATTGCACAATGGATAGCAAAAGATATTTACAATTTATTTATTAATGGAAAATTTATAGCTTATGGACCAGCGAGAGCGGCAAAAGGGTATGCTCGAGTAGAAACTATGGAGCTAGATAAGTATTTAACTGAAGAAAAAAATAAAATAGAGATATATGTACAGTCTAATTATACAAATTTGTTATGTCATACAAAAGAAGAACCGTATTTAGGAATTTGTATAAAAGCAGATGATAAGGTAATAAAAAATACAAAAGACTTTAAGTGTTATAGTATAAATAATAAACTTCAGAGAGTGGAAAGAATGTCTAGTCAAAGAGGTTTTTTAGAAGTTTATAGAGAGGGAATAGAGGAAACGAACTGTGAGGAATTAAAAACAATTCCTGTTAAATGCCCTAAAATTTTGAAAAGAAATGTGCCTTATTCAGACAATATAGAAGAACAAGCTACATTATATAAAAAAGGTTACGTGGAAGCAGACAAAAACAGGGTTTGGGAAAATGATTTAACAAAATTGCTAGATGATGGTCTAAAAATGGGAGGATATCCTCGAAAAGATTGCGAGTGTGTATTAAGCAAGGAACTATTGCAGTTTGTTCCTATAAAAAGAGCACAAAATACTAATTTAACGGATAGTATAGAAAAAAAACAGTTTTCTGAAGTAAATGCTACAGATGGATTATCAGTATGTGATACAAAAAAAACGGATAACTTGAGCTATTACATATATAAAATCCCAAAGGTTTATTGTGGGAAGTTTAGATTTACTATTCAGACAGATAAGTCTACTGAATTATGGATTACATATGATGACTTGTTAGTAGATGATTTTGTAATGTTTAACAGGGAACAAATTGTGCATGGCTTGAAGTGGACTCTTAAACCTGGAGAGTACATTTTGTATTCGCAGGAGGTTTATTCTGCTAAGTATATACAGATTATATGTGGAAGTTTTGTAAATGTGAAAGATGTGTCGTTGATTCGAATAGAAAATCCGTTGAACAACTTAGATAAAAGAGTTGTGGAAGTATCAAAAAAACAGAATTCACAATTTATAAATAATGGAATAAAAACTATTGTGGAAGCTGCAAAAAATACTTTTGCACAAAATGCATATGATTTGTATACGGATTGTCCTTCAAGAGAAAGAGCCGGATGGCTCTGTGACAGTTATTTTATGGGAAAGGCGGAACATTTTTTTACAGGCAATAATGTTGTAGAAAAGAATTTTTTAGAAAATTATCTTTTGTATGAAAATGAAGTATTTGAACATAAAGGTATTATGCCGATGTGTTACCCTGCACAGCTAGGTGAACATGATTACATACCAAATTGGATTTTATGGTATGTATTAGAATTAGAAGATTATTTAAAAAGAACAAATGATTTGCATTTCATAGAGTTACATTATGAAAGAATCAGAGAAATTTTAAACTTCTTCGAAAAATACGAAAATGAGCAAGGACTTTTAGAAGGACTAGAAGGTTGGGTGTTTATCGAATGGAGTGAGGCTTCTGACTATGTAGAAGGTGTTAATTTTCCGACAAATATGTTATATGCAGCAGCACTAGATGCCGCGTCAAATATTTTAAGCGACAACTCATTAAAAGAGAAGGCTTTGAAGCTGAAAAAACTGATTAGAGAAATAGCATATGATGGGGAGTTTTACGTAGATAATGCGATTCGGGTTAATGGAGAATTAGAGCTTACAAACAATCGAAGTGAATTGTGCCAAATTTTTGCGGCATATTTTGATATTGAACCTAATGATAAAAATTTCTATGAGAGATTTGTTGTTGGATATGAAAAATATGGTGTGAAGAAAGTAATTAATAAAAAGTCAAAGTCAGATAAAGAGAAGATTTTTGGAGAACAAAATAATTTTGAAAAAAATGAACTGTCAGAGGAATCTAATAAATATATAGCTCCGGCGGCGTTGTTTATTGGTGGAATCTTAAGGCTAATGGTTTTGTTTAACTTAGAAAAATATGAAAAAGTAATTGAGGAGTGTCAAAACCGTTTTTTAGAAATGACAGAAAAAACAGGAACCATCTGGGAATTTTTTGATGAAAAGGCAAGTTGTAATCATGGATTTGGTTCCATAATTGGCTGGTTAATTTGTGAATCGTTAGAAAAGTTGAATAAAAATGTTAAACAATTTAGAAAGGAGAATTGCTAACAAATGAAACGAATAAAAAAATGTAATCCGGTAACTGTGATTGTATTTATCATTTTTGTGATATATGCGTTTACACTATTATATCCATTTGCATATTTAATTATTGGTTCATTAAAGGATGCATCATCATTCATAATGGACCCATTAGGATTACCAAAGAATATTTCTTTTGATAATTTTTTGAATGTCTTGACTAATCTGCCGGAATTGACGGGATTAGAAAATCTGTCACTGCAGAGTATGTTATTTAATTCTGTGACATTGGCAGTAGGTCTTACAGTTGTATCTATGACATTGCAGTCTATGGCAGCATATGTATTAGCAAAATATGATTTTAAAGGAAATAAATTAATTTATATGGTGATTATTATTTCATCAATGATTCCTACAGTCGGCGCATTGCCTGCTACGTTTAAACTTATGTCAACAACTCATTTATCAAATACATATATAGGAATGATTTTGTTGCAAGGTGGTGCTTTTGGAGGATGTTTCCTTTATTTACATGCGTACTTTAAATCAATCCCATGGTCATATGCAGAAAGTGCAATGATTGATGGAGCGAGTGATTTTCAGATATATAGAAAAATAATGATGCCATTGGCAAGTAAAGCTATTCTGACATATGCAATCCTGTGCTTTTTGGGATTTTGGAATGATTACTGGTATCCATCATTATTCTACGATCAGCATCCTACATTGGCTGTAGGTTTGACGCACATACAGGTTGTAGCTACTGGCACAGGAAATTATCCATTATTATTTGCAGCTATGCTGATTACAATTTTGCCGGTACTCATTTTATTTGCGTGTTTCCAAAAACAGATGTTAGGAAATATTTCAGGAGGAGGTTTAAAAGAATAATATGAAGAAATTATTTAAAAGAAAAATGACAAGAAAACAAAAACGCCTTCTCTTTATATGGGGAATGTTGGCACTGCCACTTCTTCAATGGCTGGTATTTTTTGTATATGTAAATATTGATTCTATAATAATGTCTTTTCAGACAATGAATTATGGAACGGGAAAAATAGAATGGACATTAAATAATTATAAGAGATTTTTCTACGAATGGAACGCGTTGCCGCAAATAAAAAATGCTGTGGTAAATTCGCTGATAGCAGGATTAAATAATTTGGTATTAATATTGATTTCGTTACTTTTATCCTATTTCTTTTATAAGAAAATTCCTGGAAGAAAGATTTTTAGAGTTATATACTTTTTGCCATCAATTATCTCAATAGTAATTTATACAATGGTATTTAAGTTTATGTTTGACACTAGTGTGGGACCAATAAATATTTTGCTGCAAAAATTAGGTGTTGCAGTAACAGATTTGCCTACATGGTTTGGTGATACAAAATTAGCATTTCCATTAATTATGCTGTATTGCCTTTGGGTTGGAACTGGTTACAATATTTTAATTTTAGGTACTGCAATGGAAAATTTACCTGAAGATGTAATGGAATATTCAAGATTAGAAGGAGTTGGGCGTATTAGAGAATTGTTTCAGATTATTGTACCGATGATGTGGCCTACACTTTCAGTTGCAATATTGGGAAGCGTTACAACAATCTTCACATTATTTATACAGGTAGAATTGTTGACAGGCGGTGGTCCTGGCAACTCATCTCAGACTATAGCGTACTTAATCAACGGACTGGTTAAAGGAGCTAATGCAGATTTGGAATGGGGAGCGGCAATGGGACTTTGCTTTACTATTATAGCAGCACCGATTGTTGTTGTATTAAAACAGACTTTGGATAAAATAGGCAACAGACTTGGATGCTAATATCCAAAACAAATAAAAGGAGAGTGCATATGAGAAATCGAAAGAGAAAGATTTTAGCAGGATGTATGGCGGCGGTTCTTGTCTTATCAACTATTGTGCCTACAGCTAATGTGTATGCGGGACGAAAGACAAAATCCTACGCAGATGATTTTGATAATGAGAGCGTTTTAAAATCATATGATTCTGAGGTATGGAGTGAATTAGGTACCGGTGGAACGATTAAAACAAAACAGATTACTAACCCTGACAAGGTATTGGAATTTAAGGGGAAATCAGTTAATGGTGAGAACACGGTTATGATGACAATTGACTGGTACTGGGAGGTTCATTCTCTTAGTTTCGATGTTAAGGTTCCGGAGCAAGGCAGTTGGTTTGGAGTGGATTTTGTAGATATTGATGAGCCGGAAGATTATGTAGGAGATTATAAGAAAAAAGGAGAGCCGATGTGTTATGGTTCCTTTAAATTATCTGAGGATGATGACTTTGGAATACCGGGAACAGATTGGACATATTGGGGATTTTCTGACAAGAATATTGCAGGACAGTGGATTAGTGTAAAGATAGAAGCTGAAAATGCAAAGAGTGGAAAAATCTATATTGCTCCTAAAGGAAAATCGTTTGATAAATCGAAAGCACAAAAGATAACATTAGGTGAAAAACAGTCCTTTAATAATTGCAATATTGTATTTACAGATTATGCATTTAGTGGTTATATGCTAGACAATATTGTTATAAATACTGATACAGGTGTAATTAAAGAAGATTTTGGTGATGACAAAAATCAATATTTTGAGGCCATAACATTATTAGAAGATACATCGGCTTTTTCAATGCAGATTGTAGAAGAAGGTGCTGTAAGAAAACTTGATTTTAAGGGCGCAAACAAGGGGGACAGACTGGTTTCAAATAAACCAATTTTAGCAGAAGATAAATATTTGAATGATGATGAGACAGTTTTAGATGTAAGTTTTAATGTGGATTTTAGTAATGCTAAATCAGGAGAAGAGATTGCATATGTATTTGCAATGTCAGATTTAGGAGCAGAACCATTCCAAAATACATGGGCATATATAATAAATGGTACATCAGGCAGACTTGTAAAGTACAATGATAAAGGCAAAGAAAAAATAAAGGCAACCGGTAATTTTGGAAAAACTCAAAAAAATGATGATATAGAAATTACATTAAACAAAAAAGGAGATTTTTCGGTTAAGTTAAATGGAAAACGAATAACATCATTTAAGGGTGTAGATTCTTATGCAGGATATACAGCTTTTGCAGCTAATAGCAAGATTACTAAAGGAATATATTTAGATGATGTAGTTATAAATAATTATATTTATGACGTAATTACTACAAAATCATTTAAAGATGATTTTTCTAAGAACCGATTAGGAACGACAGGAAATTCTGATTATGCATATTATGAGGAGTCAGGAAGCATAAGTGTCAATAATGGTGAGCTGTGGTACGAAGGATGTCTTGATAATACATATTTTGGTCCGGCATATGAATATGAAACATATGAAATGACATTTAAGTTAACAAGTATCTTGGGGACTGATGATGATAACGAAAAGCAGAATGCTACCGCACCTGACAGATGGATTGGAATTGACTTTGGCAAACAAAGTGCAACAACTAAACAATATGGTACTTACGGAATGTTCTTAATCCGTATAACTCATCCGGAAGATAAAAAAGATTCTGAATGGACTAAGGCAGAGTCGGCTTTGTGGAGATTAGAAGGAAGCAGTCAATTAAAAGGTGAAACATACACTCAGGTAAAGGATATACCTGCTTCATATTTTAAGGATATAACTTATGATGGAAAAAATAAATTAAGGGAAGATATTTCGTCGGATGCAGCAGTTTGCTTTAAGGTTGTAGCGAAGGAAAACAGCATCGAGCTTTATATGAAACGTGCAGATGAAAAAAATTATACCTTATATATTACAGTAGATAACGTAAATCCGGCAGGCTGGATGGGAATTACATGTACGGGATGGACTTACTGGACAATAGATGATTTTGCCGTAAAGAATACAGCAAAAGTATTTAATGAAGCGCCTGAAGTAGTTATAGAAGAAGTACAAAAAGTAAGCTATGAAGAGCGTGGACTAAATATTAAAGATACCGGCTGGGAAGAAGAACAGTTATTAAATAAGGATAATGATTCAGGGACTAATGCAGTTGTTATCGTATCGATAATTGCTGGAATGGCTGTAATTATGCTAGCAGGTATAACGGTAGTTATTTTTATGAAGAAAAAAAGAAAGGTAAATATGAAGAAGGGAGGAGATGAGTAGCAATGAAAACATACAAGAAAAGAATTGTTTCCGTAGCAATGGCAGGAATTCTTGCTTGCTGCATGCTAACCGGATGCACAGGAACAAAGGTAAATGAGCCTACGTTTGATAAAAGCGAGAAGGGCGTAGTGTTTAGTGCGTATGCTTCTCCTACTGTTAATGGGAAAATTGAGGATGGTGTGGAAGAGGCCTACAAGAAAATGGCTGAGGCCGGCTTTACTAAAGCAATTGCCTTATATGAAGGAAATTCCAGTGAAGAAGGAAAAGATACCTATGAAACAATACAAAAACGAAGCAAAGAAGCTGAAAGAGTAGCATTAGAAGCACTTTCATATGCACAAAAGTATGGAATTAAATATTGGGTTCGCGACTGGTCATTTTATGGACTAGGAAGAAATTTTACAGATTTGACTACAAAAACTCAGTTTGAAAAAGTAATTAGCAATATGTTCAGCAAAGATAATAAATATATTCAAAATGAAGCATATGGTGGGAATTTTGGATTTGATGAACCTAATGTGCAGGAAATGGAAACAATTGCATGGCAGGCCGAATATTATAACAAGTATATAAAAGAAAACGGTTTAAATGGTGGAGAGTTGTATGTGAATCTGAATCCTGCTTATGTTGCAGATAATTCAGATGTGTTAAGTGTTAATAAGGATTATACATATCGCCAATATGTAGATTATTACTTTGAAAATCTGTCACAGTATTTAGGATATGTAAGTTGGGATTATTATCCGTTTAAGAATAATGGAACAGAGAATTTTATACGTGATACTTATTACTACAATTTAGAGCTTATGGCTTTAAAGGCAAAAGAGTATAATTGTGAACTTAGAACCTTTGTACAGGCTAAGGGCGATTTTACCGGAATGCGTCCGCTTGATAATATTGGAGACCTTAGATTCCAAATTTATTCAGGAATGGCTTTTGGTGTAAGAGAATTTATTTACTATACATATAGTTCTGCTGTAGATGAAACTAATGCTACAGATAACGACGGATATTCATTATATAATTATAAAAATGGAGAATATACGTGGGTATATGATGCAGCAAAACAGGTAAATAATGAAATTCATCAGATGGAAGATGCATATATGGCATACGATTGGGCCGGAACAATGTTTAAGAATGCAGATGAAATGGTGGATAATCAGTTGTTTGCTAACTTGACATCTCCATTAGAAAAACATGAACGCATGGAAATTAAGTCGTGTACTAATGATGTAATGGCCGGAGTATTTACTGCAAAAGAAAAAGACAATGAAGCACAGGATGCATTTATGTTTGTTAATGTTACTGATCCGTATGAAAAGATTGATAGTGAAGTTACTGTAAAATTCGAGGATGCAAAAGAATTGCTGATGTATCGTTATGGAGAAAAGAAGATAGTAAAATTAGGTGGTGATGGAACATACACATTTAAATTAGAACCGGGAGAAGGACGTTTTGTTATTCCGTTAAAATAAATAGATTCAATATTTCTTATTATAACATATTTTTGATGGATATTGAAATATTCAAAATTAAAAATACTAGAGTATATAAGTAACGTATCAAATTATTATTTTAAATTAACGAAAGGAAAGTGAATAGTAATGAAAAAATTTTTTAAGAAGTTGATGTGTTTTACATTAGCTATTACTACGGTGTTTGCTATGACGGCATGTGGTGGAGAAAATGATGAAGAAGATGATGGCAGAAGAGTTTTAAAATGGGAAGTTTTAAAGGCAGGTTATGGTACGATCCCATATGAAAAATTAGCTGAAGCTTATATGGAAAAGAATCCTGAGGTATTAGTTAAGATTAATTTTAATCCAAGTATTACAGATACTACTGCATCACGTTTGGAAAGCAAAACAAATGTAGCTGATGTATATAGTTTTAAGAGTATGGAATCCATTAAACGTTGGATTGCATCAGGCTGGGTAGAATCATTAGATGATGTATATGAATCAGAACTTTCTACAGGAAAAACTATTAAAGAAAGTGCTACAGGAAATTCTGTAGAAGCATGTAGTTATAATGGAAAGACCTATGCCATACCTGAATATATGTCAGTTAATGGTTTTGTATATAATAAATCATTATTCGATGAACATGGTTGGAAAGTGCCAACAACTACAACAGAATTAGAAAAACTTTGCAAACAGATTATCTCGGATACAAATGGTTCGGTAGCACCTATTGTATATTGTGGAGGAGCAGCAGATGGATATCTTTATTTCGCAGTTGAAAACTGGGTATACCAGTATGAAGGAATAGATAATCTTAACAAATTCTATGAATTTGGCAGTGCAGACGTATTTAATCCAAGCAATTATAAAGGAAAAATGTATGGGTTACAGAATCTTCAGAAATTCTTCTTTGATGAAGGAAATTATACTATGGCAGGAAGTACAGGTATGACACATATTGTTGCACAGTCTAAACTTATTAAGGGCGAAGCAGCAATGATGCTTAACGGTTCATGGTTTGAAAATGAAATGTCAGAGGTATTAAGTCAAAATCCTGATGTGGAAATGGGAATGTTCGCAGTCCCTGAATCAAGTGATGCATCAGGAAAAGTATTACATTCATCGAATTACAAAACAGAGGATGGTAAACGAGTAATTCAGGCAGATTATGGTTCATATTATTTTGTACCTACAAGCGCAAGCAACAAAGATGATGCTAAGGATTTTCTTAGGTTTTTAAGTGAACCTGAAGCATGTGAAATATATACACGTTATACAAATGCAATAAGACCATTTGAATATGAATTATCAGCAGATGCTGATGCCTACAAGGATATGAGTACATTTGGTAAAAGTGTGCTAGGTGTTGCAAGTGAAAATTATTTGTACGCTAAAAATGTAACAAATCCAATAGCTATTAAAGGACTTACAGGATTCTGGGCACGTGGTACTACACCGTATGTAGATATTCGCGACGGAGTTGAAACAATTAATCAGGCATTACAAAATGATTATGATTATGCTGTAAACAATTGGAATTCGTGGTTAGAAATGATGAACTAATCAGAAAGTGAGGAAAAGGATGAGAAAACGAATCGGATATTTAGTTGTACTCATCGGGATGCTGATACTTATGATGTGTGGTTGTGAAAAAGAAAGTTCCCATACAACACATGAATATGGAGATTGGCATATTGTAAAAGCAGTTACATGTACAGAAGATGGAGAGCGGGAAAGAATATGTTCTTGTGGCAAGAAGGAAACAGAAGTGATTAAAGCCACAGGACATGTTGAAGTGAAAGATAACGCAGTGGCAGCTACCTGTACAAGTGCAGGAAAGACAGAGGGAAGTCATTGTTCAGTTTGTCAGACAGTAATAAAGGAACAAAAGACAATAAAACCACAGCATAAGGAATATATACTTAACGCGGTGGCTGTAACATGTACGAGAGCCGGAAAAGGCAAGGGAGTACGATGTTCAGAATGTGGTGCAGTAATTGAAAGACAGAAAAAAATAAGAGCTAATGGTCATAAATATGTTGATGGAAAGTGTACCATATGTGGTGAAGAACAGCCTGATATAGCAGCAGCTATCATTATTGACCAGTTGAATGAAGAAAAAGAATCTAATTTTATTACAAAGAAGGCATATCCCGGAGGAAGTACAGTAGAATTTTATGCTTATGTTCCAAAGGGAGTCAGCTGGTGGGCTGTTTCTTGGACTACTAATTCTAAAAATATAGGATTGTATGATTGGGCAGAAGGCAATGGAAGTCTTATGCAGGTTGAAACAGGAAAATGGCAGAAGTGTACTGTCGCATTACCTACAGATAAAAAGAATTACTATATTTATATAGTTGGTGCAAAGGGTGAATGGAAGAACGAGGAATTATTAATAGATGATGTTGTCATCAAAAATTCTAAAGGTAAAGTCTTAGGAAAAGACACTTTCCAGAATGGAATTGAAAATTTATTCCATGTTGTAAAAACCAACCCAAGTACAGGACATGCCGTAGTATATGAAAAAGAAGTATGCAGTAAACATGTAACTGTAAAGGATAAAGCAGTTAAGGCTAAATGTGATAAGGCAGGTTTGACAGAAGGAACACACTGTAAAAACTGTGGAAAGATACTTGTAGAACAAAAAGAAATACCGGCAACAGGCCATGTTTGGAAAAATGGAAAATGCAAAAAGTGTGGTAAGAAAAAAGAAAATCTAGTGGCTGCATTAGTCGTTGACCAGTTAAATGACAGTGTACCAATGAATTTCATTACTAAAAAAGCATATCCTGGTGGAAGCACAGTTACATTTAAGGCATATATTCCTAAAAATGTAACAGGATGGGCAGCAATATCATGGACAACTGACAAGTCAAAAGCAAGTCTTTATGACTGGGGAGAAAATGGACAGCAGATAAAGGCAAGTGCAGGTGAATGGACTGATTGTGCAGTTACCTTGCCAAATGATGGAAAGAAATATTATATCTATTTTGTAGCTGAAAAAGGTCAGTATAAAGGTAAGGAATTATTACTGGATGCTGTAAAAATTACTGATGCAAAGGGTAAGGTTATAGCAGAAGATGATTTTGATAACGGCGTAGAAAATGGAATATTTGATATCATTGCCACGAATCCAACTTCAGGAGCATTGGTAGTGTATGATAAGACGGCAGAGGATCCGTGTAAGAATGGACATAAGATTGTAATGGATAAAGCAGTTAAACCAACATGCACAAAGCCTGGAAAGACAGCAGGCAAACATTGTAAGGTATGCGATACCGTATTGGTAGAACAGGAAGAAATACCTGCATTAGGTCATGATTACAATGATAAAGGTATATGTAAAGTATGTGGAGATAAGATTGCAAACAGAGCAGTGTCAATAGATATAGACCAGCTTAATGAGTCAAACAATATGAATTTTATTACCAGAAAAGCATATGCAGGAGGCAGTACAGTTACGTTAAGAGCGTATGTTCCGTCAGGAACAGGCTGGTGGGCTATTTCATGGACTACAAATCCAACAGATGCAGATTTGTACAAATGGACAGATGGAAAGGGCGCATCACAGTCATCGGTTTATAATAAGTGGACT
Organism: uncultured Eubacterium sp.; assembly: GCA_964461415.1. Lineage (GTDB taxonomy): Bacteria > Bacillota > Clostridia > Lachnospirales > Lachnospiraceae > Eubacterium_G. Next base: position 35,754 of record CAYWUE010000008.1, on the reverse strand, counting down.
ACATATACGATAACGCTCCCTGATGATGAAAATAATTATTATATTTATATCGTAGGTGCAAAGGGAGAATGGAATGGCAAGAAACTTCAGATTGATGATGTGAAGATTACTGACAAAACAGGTCAGATTTTAGGTGAAGATAATTTTAATTCCGGAATGTATAGTGGAATATTTAAGATTATTGATACTAATCCTACAACAGGAATGACTGTAGTTAGTGAAAACAAGGTAGGAGAGATTTGTCTTCACAAGAATCTTGTATCAGAAGAAAATATTGAAGAAACTTGTACAGAACCAGGAAGAATAGGTCGCACTTATTGTAAAGACTGTGGAGAAACTATACATGAAGAGACAATTATACCGGCTAAGGGACATCATTATGATGAAAATGGCATGTGTGAATGTGGTGAATCATTAAGCAAGATAAATAAGGCAGTTTCCATAAAAATTGGATATATAAATGAATATCAAAGCGAAGGCAAGATGAATTTCATTACAAAGAAGGCTTATAAAGGTGGCAGTACAGTAACCTTTAAAGCATATGTGCCGCAAGGAGCAAGCTGGGCAAATATTTATTGGACTACAAGCGATACAAAAGGCGATATTTATGGTTCAGATACAGCAGGTCAGAAATCGCTGAATGGACCTGCAGGAGAATGGACAGAGTATAGTCTTACATTGCCAGAGGGAGAAGACGCTTATTATCTGTACTTTGGTGGTGCAAAAGGAGAATGGGGAGACAAAGAACTTCTTATAGATGATTTTAAAGTACAAACTGGAGAAACAACAGAGGAAGACAATTTCAACAATGGATTAGAAAGTGGACTTTTCAACGCTATAGATAAGAAGAATGATACAACTATAATATCTCTTGTAACTGTAAAAGAAGCAGATAAGGCGGCCTCGATTATGATAAGTCAGATAAATGAACATCAAGGCGAAGGCAAGATGAATTTCATTACAAAGAAGGCTTATAAAGGTGGCAGTACAGTAACCTTTAAAGCATATGTGCCGCAAGGAGCAAGCTGGGCAAATATTTATTGGACTACAAGCGATACAAAAGGCGATATTTATGGTTCAGATACAGCAGGTCAGAAATCACTGAATGGACCTGCAGGAGAATGGACAGAGTATAGTCTTACATTACCGGAGGGAGAAGAGACCTATTATTTATACTTTGGTGGTGCCAAAGGAGAATGGGGAGATAAAGAACTTCTTATCAGCGACTTTAAAGTACAGACAGATGAAGGACTAGAAGAAGATTACTTCACTAATGGATTAGACGGAGGTTTATTTAATGTTATAGAAAAGAACCCATCTAATGATAGAGAAGTAGTTTCGATAAAAGATATAAAATAGTTTTGTATCTTAGTTTATTTGATTACTATTTGTGCTGCTAAAATGTGGCAGAATGGAGCATTATATGAAAAATAAAATGATAAAAAAATTTTTTGCAATTTTATTAATTGTAAGTATGTGTTTGTCTACAAGTTATGTTGGCAAAAATAATGATATACAGGCGGCTGAAAATGATAATGCGATAACCGGAGAAGTAGGTGATTTGAACGGTGATGGTTCGGTCGATATTATAGATTTGGTTTGTCTAAAGAAAAGTGAAAATGATAGCTTAACAGGTGCAAAATATGATATCAATAATGATGGAAAATATGATGCGACGGATTTATCATTAATGAGACAGTTTTTAACAGAAAAAATCGTATCATTTTATCGCCCGGATACAAGTGCTATCAATAATGATACATCAATTTATTCGGCAACGGATGAGTTAGACAGAGAAATGACAGTTGCCGAAAAAAGCAAAAATAAAAAAGTTGGCATACGTTATTTCTTACATTTTGGTGTAGGAGAAGATAACAAACTATATAATGTAAGCAATATATTATCAACAAATAAAGAAGCTGCCACATCTGATGCTTTATGGACAGCAGCAGGTGGCGGTACAATTGGAACATATCATTGGTGGGGGGAACCGCTGTTTGGATATTATTTTTCAAATGATGAATGGGTAATGGCAAAAGATGTACAGATGCTAACAGATGCAGGAATAGATTTTATAGCGATTGATACCACAGAAAATAAGATTTATGAAAATCAGTTAGTTTGTCTTTTGGAAACATTGGCAAAATATAAGTCACAGGGATTTGTAGTACCAAAAGTTGCATTTACTGACACATCAAAAGTCACTGACGCAGTTAATACATTTAAGGCTAAGTATACTGAATATTCTGACCTATGGTATGAAACAGAATCAGTGGAAGATATGTCTAAATACACAGTTCATGTAGCTAAAAATGTTGCAGCAGCTATGAGTTATAGTGCATTTTATGGAGAAACAGGAAACCATACCAGAAGTTTTGACGGATATTCAAATAGTAGTGATAAAAATGCAGTGTTAGAAGGCTACAATTTTGCATATGAATTTGAGAGTGCAATTAAGAGTGGCAAAAATACTATATTTATTGAAAGTTGGAATGAGTGGATTTCTGAAAGAAAAGAAACAGATAACAACAGCCAGCCTATCGTATTAGAAAATAATGCAGATATGAATAATAGTTCTGATATTCAGCCTATGAATGGTGGATATGGTGATGATTATTATATGCAGATGGTAGATTATATTAAACAGTATAAAGGCAAATTTGTTACAAATACTAATTTAAATACTGCATCTGATACAGAGAGTGTTGGCATAGATATTAATGGAAGCTTTAATCAATGGAATAAAGTGAGCACTTATTATCAGGATTATACATCAGATATTGAAAACAGAAGCGCAGGCGGATATTCTAATGAGGGTATAACATATACAGATAATAATATGGTTGCAATCAAAATTAATAGATTGAATGAGAATTCTCCTATGAGCTTTATAACTAAGGAGGCATATCCGGCAGGAAGCACTGTTTCATTTAGGGCATATGTACCAAAAGGTGCTAGCTGGTGGGCAGTATCATGGACAACTGATTCGAAGGATGTTGATTTGTATAAATGGACAAGTGGTCAAGGTCAGGCAATGCCTTCAAAAGAAGGTGAATGGTCAGATTATAGTGTTACTCTTCCTAATGACGGACAAAGTTATTATGTATATATAGTTGGTGCGAAGGGTGAATGGCCTAAAGATGGAGAAGCATTAGAACTACTTGTAGATGATTTTAAGATAACATCAGGTGATACCGTTGTAGAAGAAGGTTTTGATAATGGATTATCAGATTGCATTTTTAGTATAAATGGTAATGATGTTGTAAGACAGGAAACGGTTAAGGAAATAAAACAAAATGAAGAAACCGGATCATCTAGTCAGAAGATTGTATACACTGACGAGTCAGGACAAAATGACATTTCAAAGATGAAAATGACTACAGATGGCACAAACCTTTATGCATATGTAGAAACAGTCAAGGATATAAAAGGATTTGGGAATGCTAACTGCATGAGTCTGTTTATAAGCACCGGCAATTCAGGTGGATGTTATAATCAGTATGAATATGTTATAAATCGTAACAGTAATAATGCTACAGATGATAAATTAGTAGTTGAAAAGTATGTTGCAGGAAAATGGATAGAAGCAGGAAAAGCTGAATATAGAATGACTGGAAATAAGATGCAGTTATCTATTCCGCTTTCAACATTAGGATTAGATGATTCATTTAAGATAGAATTTAAATGGGCAGATAATTATGAAGAAGAAGATATCTATTCATTCTACACTAAAGGTGATGTGGCTCCATATGGACGCTTAAATTATGTATATGAAGTAAAGGGACAGGCAGTTGCAATTGATCAGAAATACATTTCTGATGTACAAGGTCAGATGAATTTTATTACAAAAGATAAATATTCTGGTGGCAGTGTAGTAACATTTGATGCCTTTGTACCGGAAGGAACTAGCTGGTGGGGTATTAGTTGGACTACAGACAAAGCTGATACAGATTTATACAAATGGACAAGTGGCAATAAATATGGGCAGATAATGACAGCTTCTGTCGGCGAATGGAAAGAATATACGGTGACATTACCTGACGATTCTAATAATTATTATATTTATTTCGTTGCAGATAAAGGTGGAGATTGTACAGCAACTGAACCGCTTTTGATGGATAATTTTACAATCAAATCAGGTGATAAAACATACAAAGATACTTTTAATGGCGGATTAAAAAATGGATTGTTTGATATAACAGAAACAGACTCATCAGGACGAACAGTAGTAAGCTTAAAAACCACTGAAGTAAACAAAACTAATAAGGCATTAGCACTTGATGTTGACTTGATGATGGCAGATTCAAAAGATGGAAAAAATGTTATAACAAATGATGCATATCCGGGTGGAAGTACTATGACATTTAGAGCTTATGTTCCGGAAAATGCCAGCTGGTGGGGCGTTAATTATGTGACAAGTCCGGAATTAGGAGATATATATGGATGTGCAGCATCTGGTAATAATATGCTTGATACAGAAAAGGTGGGAAAATGGTTTGAATATACTATAAAATTACCTAGTGATGGACAGAGTTATTATTTGTATTTTGGTGGTGCTAAAACTGAATGGAATGGACAGAAACTTATTATAGATGATGTAAAAATTTATAATGAAGATGGAAAATTAATTGCAAAAGACAATTTTGATAATGGACTTAACAAAGGAATCTTCAACATAACAGCCGTAACATCAAACAATACAGTTGTAACATTAGTTGAAACAAATCAGGCAGGTTCTCTTGAAACACAGAGCAACCAAGGGATTGAAATTGCTGCCTACAGCGCACCTACAGTTAATAGAAAAGTAACATCAGATGATGTGAAAAAATTGGATTCAGCATATGAAAAACTTTCAGAAGCTGGCTTTACAAAAGCAATAGCAATGACAGAAGGCTACCCTGGTACAACCAGTGGTACGCCGACTGCAGATGATATACAAAACAGAAGTGTAGCTACAGAAAATTCTGCAACGATTGCACTTGATGTAGCAAAAAAATATGGTGTATCATATTTAGTAAAAGATTGGTCATTTTATGGATTAGGAGCATCAAATGCAGATGAGAATGCATACAGTTCAAAACAGGTATCAACAGGTGAGCAGTTTAAAACAGTAATTGAAAATGTTTTTGATGCTGGAAATTCCTATGTAAATCATAGTGCATATGCTGGAAATTTTGCATTTGATGAACCATATTTAAAAGATATGGATGCTATTGAAAAGCAATATAATTATTTTACAGCACAGAAAAATAGCTTAGGTTTTGGCGGAGAGATGTTTGTAAATCTTTATGGAAGCTACATAAACAAAAATTCTGCACAACTTGGAACAAAATGGGAACAGATATTTGGAAGTGCAACAGGTACATACGAGGGATATATAGATACATACTTAGAAAAAGTAGGAACAAAATTAGGCTATATTTCATGGGATAATTATCCTTTTATGGAAGATGGAAGTGATGATAAGGCAGAAAGAGAAAAAAATTATCTGTCTAATTACGAACTTATCGCAAACAAATGTAAGAATAATGGAGTAGAGCTTCGTACATTTGTGCAGTCATCAGGAGATAGTACCGGACTTAGAAGCATAGAAGGTGCAAAAGATTTGCGCTATCAGATATATTCCGGGCTTGCATTTGGCACTAGAGAATTTATTTACTATTATTACCAAGGATCTAATGAAAGCGCAGCAGCTAATAATTGTATATTTGATTACGAAAATCAAAGTTATACACAGGTATATGACTGGGCTAAAGAAGTGAATACAGAAGTACATGCTTTAGAAGATATTTATATGCAGTATAAATGGTCTGATATAATGTATAAAACAGGTGATGAAGGAACAAGAAGTAAGGCATTAGCTAATTTGGAAACTTCTAATAATTCAGGCGAATATGATGGCGTAAAGATTGATGCATGTCAACAGGACACAATGGTTGGTATATTTGAAACAAAAAATTCTGACAGTGATAAAAAGAATGCATATATGTTTGTAAATGTATCTGACACAAGTACTGATTCAAGCGACAAAGTTACTGCACAATTTGGAAGTGATATAAAATCTGTTGCTGTATGGCAAGGTGGAGAGAGAAAAACAGTAAATATTAGTGGTGGAACATATGAATTCACATTAAAATCAGGTGAAGGTGCATTTGTAATACCATTGAAGTAATTTAATAGTGCAATAATATTACAACACTGACAGGAACAAGAGTATATGATTAAAGATATTTATAATATTAATATTGACAGAGCCATCAACCTTTGGGATGAGGCTCTGCCTCTTGGCAATGGAAAGATGGGATGTCTTATTTATGGAGATGGTCCCATCCGTTTGTCTTTAGACAGAGTTGATTTATGGGATACAAGAGTACATCCTAATATATTAGAACCGGGATTTAATTTTGCTAATCTGGTAAAATTGTCAACAAGCAAAAAAACACAGGATTGGGAAGAAAGGGATAGATTATTTGAAAGAATTTATTCGGAATTTTCTTATCCTTCAAAAATTACTGCCGGACGAATAGAATTAACTATAAACAATGGGTCACATAATCAAGAAAAAAAGATTACTAAAGAACAGGAATGGCTGCATAATAATGAACAAAATAGAAATAGTTCAGGTGTGAAAGATGATGAAGAAGGCAAGATTTCAAATGTTAATGGAATGGTAGATATAAAAAATGCCATAGGCAGAATGAAATATGATCAGGGAGAGCTTGAATTATATCTTCATGCAACCAGATTTGCAGGTGTTGCAAAAATCAAAGGAGATTTTGATTTGAATTTGCATATACCAGATTATATATCGGGAAATAATAATACAGATATGGAATTAGTAGGCGATGGCGGTACAATGAATCCGGCCTCCGGAATGGAATATCCGAAAGCTGAAATAAAGAGAGAAGACAAATTTGTTTATTATATTCAAAAAACAAAAACGGATTTAGAATATGGAATATTTGTTTATGTTGTAAAGAAACAAAATGAAAGTGAAATTTATTTCAACGTTGCAACAAATAAAGACTGCAAAAATTTTGAAACAGAAACAAAAAAACAGCTAAAAGAACTTTCGAAAATTGGTTATGAAGAATTGCTTATTGAACACAAAAAATGGTGGAATGACTATTGGAATAAGTCATCGATTAATATAGGTGATGAATTTTTAGAAAAAACATATTATAGGTCTATGTATCTTTTTGCTTCCTGCAGCAGAAAAGGATACCATCCGATGCCTTTACAGGGTGTTTGGACAGCAGATAATGATGCATTGCCTCCATGGAGAGGAGATTATCATCATGATACTAATACTCAACTTTCATATCAGTCATATTTAAAAGCTAACCGTCTTGAAGAGGGAGAAGCTTTTATTGATTACCTATGGAAATTAAAACCACAGTTTGAAAAGGTTGCAAAAGAATTTTATCAGGTAGATGGATTGATTGTACCGGGAGTTTCAACTATAGACGGAAAACCTATGGGTGGGTGGTCTCAATATGCATTATCCCCAACCATGAGTATATGGACAGCACAAAGCTTTGATGAATATTATCTTTATACAGGGGATAGGAAATTCCTGAAAAACAGGGCATTTCCTTTTTTAGAAGGTGTTGGAAAAGCTATAAGTGGACTTTTGGTTGAAAAAAATGGTAAATTATATCTGCCACTTTCTACATCACCGGAAATACATGATGGGGAAATAGAAGCATACCTAGAACCAAATACTAATTTTGATTTGGCATTAATGAGATATCTATATGAAAGGTTAAAAGAATACTGTAAGATACTTGGCAAAGATGATAGAGAGTATGAGGAGATATTGAAAAGGTTAGATGATATTGCACTAATAGATGGATATATTGGACTTAATAAGGTGGAACGTTTAAAAGAATCCCACAGACATTTTTCACATTTAATGTGTCTATATCCACTTCACCTTATTAATTATGATACTGATAAGCATAAAGAGATTTATCATAAGGCAATCGAAGATATTGAAAGATTAGGTATGGGAATGTGGGTAGGATTTTCTTATGCAATGTGTTCACAGATTTATGCAATGGCACAAATGGGTAATGCGGCATATGAGAAACTGAGACAGTTTGCAGATGGATTTGTAGCAGAAAATGGATTTCATTTAAATGGAGATTTTCAGTGGAAGGGATATAGTACTTTTCATTACAGACCATTTACGTTAGAAAGCCTCTTTGGATATTGCGATGCCTTACAGGAAATGCTTTTACAGGAGCATCAAGGATATTTGCATATATTTCCGGCGATTCCTAAAGAATGGAAAAAAAGAGAAATTGCTTTTGACAAATTTAGGAGTTATGGCGGAGTATTAGTTAGTGCAAAAAGCAAGGAGGGAGTTTTGGGTGAATTAATTTTAGATGTGCCTAAAGCTATGACATTAAAGATAAAGAATACATTTGGAAAAGAACATGTTATGGTAGTAAATAATAATGCTAAACAGATTTTTAATGATGATGAAGGATTTTTTATGGTAATACTAGAAAAAGGAAAAAATATTATATATTAGATTCTTGCTTAATCATAAATGCAAAAATATTGAAATATATGGGCTTTAGCAAATATAGAATTAATTTTATCATATTACAGGATATAAAAAAATAGTAATATAGGGGATTCTTAAAAATTATCACAATACCAAGGGATGTTCCGAGAAAGGAGAATTTATGACAAAAGATATTAAATTTGGATTTTGGAATTATGTGGAAAGTGGTGTGTTTGGGAAAGAAGCAGTTAAGGATTGGAAAGACTTATACTGCAACCTTCCAATGAGTTTTACTTATGATCCTAGTAAACATAACAAACAGGATATGCTTGACATTTTGGATGAGTGTGAGCATAAAAATATGAAATTAATAGTTTGCGACAGCAGAACACATTTTAGAACTTATCAGAAACTTGGCGTGGAACAATTCGTAGAAGGTGTAAAGGATGCTTATGCTGATTTTGGAAAACATCCTGCCAATTTTGGATTTTTTGTTGGAGATGAACCAAGACCAGATGAAAATGCAGATTATATTAAAACTGTAAAATTAGTAATGGAATATACACCGGGGCTGATTCCTTTTGCAAATTTAGTTCCTTATTGGGGTGGCGGTTCTGATTATGATATGCTTGTTGGAGCATCAGAAAAGGAACATACCAAGTTAGTAGAGGACTTGCTTAGTGAAACAAAAATCCCGCTAATTGGATATGACCAGTATTCACAGTGTCTTGATGAGGGTCACAACAGAGCGTGTGGGATTAACAGTTATTTTTATGTGTTAGATCAATATAGAAAGTTAACAAAAAAATATAATATACCATTTTTTGCATCTCTTTTGGCATGCGGACATTGGTGCTTTAGAACACCGACTGAGGATGACATACGTTGGCAGATGTACACAGCTTTGGCACATGGAGCCAGAGGAATTATATGGTTTCACCTCTATCAGTATGATGCAGGCGGAAGCTTTGTGGGAATGCCTTTGTGTGGACCGAAACGTATGAGAAGTCCTATTTTTGATATGATTGCAAGACAACAATATATATTTGATTGCTATTATCGTGAACAATTTGATAAAATGGAAGTAACAGATGTGTATCATGTGGGACATATGTATGACCCGGAACACAGATTCTGTGCTGATGATGTTTTGCTTGATATTAATGGTAAAAATTCATATCCTACGATTTTAACATATTATAAAGAATATGATAGTGATAAACGCTGGATGTCTGTGGTAAATGCACACCAGAGATTAGCTAATAGAATCACGTTGAAGTATCAAAATGGAAAAGAAGATACATTTTGGCTTGCACCCGGCGAGATGCGACTTATAGAAATAAATTGATAAAAATTACTGTGAAATAATATCAACTTTAAATAATATGTCGATTTAAATGTCGATTTGCAATTTGCGATGTCTAAAAAAATATTTGTTGAAAATCAGAAAAAGATTATATATAATCAGATACAAAAATTGGTAGTACAAGGGAGAAGTTTATAATGAGTAAAAAAATATTATTTTTTGGAGATTCTATCACTGATTTCTTTAGAGATTATGAAAATATAGAAAGTATGGGATTTGGGTACCCATTGTTGGTAAGTGGAGAATTGTCATGTGATTATCCGGGAGAATACAAATTTATTAACAAGGGAATATCAGGTAATAGAATTGTTGATTTATATGCACGTGTTGGTGCAGATGTTATAGGACATAAACCGAATTATATGAGTATTCTTATTGGTGTTAATGACGTATGGCACGCTGATATAAACAATGGTATAAGTACAAAAAAATATGAAGTTATTTATGATATGCTGATTAATGAAATAAAAGAAGAAATACCGGAAACAAAAATTATGATAATGGAGCCTTTTATATTAGAAGGGGATGCGACTATAGCAACAGAAAACGAACCTAATCGTTTAGATAGATTTAATACTGAAATTAGGGAAAAAGCGGTAGTTGCACGAAAGATGGCACAAAAATATGATTTGAAATTTGTACCACTACAGGCGGTATTTGAGGAGGCAACAAAGAAAGCTCCGGCAAAGTGCTGGCTTTATGATGGAGTTCACCCTACAGCAGCAGGACATGAACTTATAAAAAGAGAATGGATTAATGCATTTAAAAGTTTATAAATTATTTTGTTATAAAAATATAATAGTTTGTACGAAGAACTTTAAAATTGAATATTTATAGTATCCTTGCCATATAGCAACGATATATAAGAATAAAAGTACAACCAAGCAGAAAGAAATTTTTGGCAGGTTGTACTTTTTTTGTATAGAGCAAGGCCCTGTTTATAAAGGCGAAGTTTTTGTGAGGAAAAAACAAGACTTTAATAAACAAATAAACCACCGGCTAAGCCGATGGTTGTGATTTATGAAAAATTAATCAATAACTGGTGGTGAAAATAATATGATATATATTAAAAAACTCGAATGTTATAAAAGGAAAATGTTTCTAAAATTAATTGTCGGAATTTAGTGTAGAATATTTTTTTCTATATTCTGTAGGAGACATACCAAAACTTTTTTTAAATAATCGTGTAAAATAGCTTAAACTATCATATTGAAGATGCAAGGCGATGTTACTTATACTCGTTGTTGAATATTTTAATAGTTCGCATGCATATTCTAATTTCTTTTGCATTTTATATTGCACAATTGTTATTCCGGTAGTTGCCTTAAATAAATTAAGCAATATTGGTTGAGATAAAGGATATAAATTGCAAATATCTTTAACAGAATAATTCAGATATGTATAGTTATTTAATTGCTGAATTATATCTGCAACATAAATATTTTTGTCAGTAGTTTTAGTCAGATACATAAAATCTGATAAACATGAATAAAGAGCTTCATCAGTAAGTATGTGCCTGGATACTGAATTATCTGATATGCTTTTGGCTAGAAATTCTAAATAGTTTCTTTTTTCTATATGAATAGGTTTTGAGAGATATCCATCAATAGAATTGAGGTCAAAATCAGGAAAAACACGTTTAACATATTCATTGAAATAATTTTCTTCTACGCCAAAAACCATATGCCTAGATTGTGAAGACTTTGAAATAATAGAATGAATTGTGCGTGGTTTATAAAATAGCAACGTACCCATGGGCAAGATGGTATTAGTGTTATTGATATTATGTATCCATTCGCCGTCGGTAATTAAAATAAATTCATAAAAGTCCATATGGCAATGAGTAAGGCTTGTGGCTGATTCGAAATTGAAACCACTATAGTTATCATTTGCGTTTTTTAAACTATTAAAGAAGTAATTAATAATATTCCTTTTTTTGTGCATTTTGTCTCCTTGATATAAAAATATGGTAAATAAAAAGATGTTTTGACTATAAAAAAACAGGTGAAAATCAAAAAATTAGCAAAAAAATGCTTTTGAATTTAAATATAAGATAACATAAAATTAAAAAAAAGACAAATGAATTGAGTAGATTTTAAAAAAAAACAAATATAAAATACTTTTAATTACTGAAAATAAAGTAAATATCATACAATTGCGAAATAAATAATATTAAAAAAAGACATACAAAAAGACGAAAAAAGCAAGAAAAAAATACGTTATTGTCGTATTCTTGTAAAAGGAGATGGTAATTTATGATTATAATGTGCAAAAAAATGTACATTGTTTTGGATAAAGGTAATTATTACATATTTTAGATATGCCAAAATATATTTTAGAACGTAGGAGGAATTAATCATGAGAAGATTAAAAAAACATGGAATATTATCATTTTTGTTATGTATTGTTCTTATGTTTGGTATTACGCCGGTTAGAGCGGAAGAAAATATAAAACACAGCACAACAGATTATGATGCCACATTTTATGATGCTACTAATATTCTGATTAGTAATGAAAAAGCAGTAGAATGGGAAGTGGGAAAGAAGTTCTTTTTGCATTATACAGTAACAAAGCTAGAAAAGAATAAGACGAATCAGTGTGGTATGATGGTTACAAAGGATCCGAATATTGTTTTTCCATATGAGCAAGGAGGCATGCATTATGGAATGGATATGTCACTATGTGAAGAAGGATATACATATCTGTTTAGATTTGAGGTGACAAAGAACGGTTTAAAATATGTGGCTGGCAAGGCGAAGGGAGACAAATCTTCGTATATACAATTTCCATATTCTTATGGTGAACTAAAGACTGAAGCTCCATATTTTGGTGTATGGATTACGGGTACAGATGGTGGAAGTCTTAGTGCAGAATTAAAAAATATCAGATGTTATGATGAAGATGGTAATGACTTAGGAGTAAGCATTCCTAAGGCTTCTAAAATAACTAAATCAAAAATGAACAGCATAAATATGGAGCATACTTATTCATTTTCAGTAGAAAAAGCTCATCATCTGGCATTTGGCAGCGAAAGATATTCAAAGAGTAAAGTTATTATGCTTGAATATACACCGGAAGATGTGAAAGTATCAGGAGTAACACAAAGTGGTGCATTGATTACAAATGCTCCGACGGCTATATTCCCATATGCAGCAGGAAGTGGATATTTAAATTTTGATTATAATGATGATAAGAATCCGACTAACCTATTAACGGAGGGGGCTAATTATTTAGTTAGAATGGAAAGAGACGGTAGCAAAATGAGCATTCTTGTTAAAAGAACATTGCCTAATGGAGCTGTCGACTATTTTTCTTTTGCAAATAATGCAGGTGAACTAGATGAGAAGTTTGGATATTTTATGATGTGGTTTGGAGAGGAATGTAAAATCACAGCTAATTTTACAAATGTAAAATGTTACGATGAAAAAGGGAACAATCTGGCTATTCAGACAAATCAGGGGATAGAGATAAAGCATTACGGCGGCTTAGAAGATTATACTCCATGCTCGGCAACCTACTATTGTGAAAGCAATCAAATGCTTTTGGTATTAGATAAGCAATGTGGAGCTGTATACAAAAAGGTAAATGACGAGGTGGTATCATCCGGAAAATATTCAGTTGATGGAAGCAAAATGAAACTTGAATTAGATGGGCAAAAACAGGAATGTACATATACGTATCAATATGTTAAAGATGCAGAAGGCAATAAGTATTTTAGACTTAGAGATATGAGAGTTACGTTTAAGTCTAAATTAGTTGGTGGTGAAGTTATTTCTGAGACAGTTGTTAACGAAAAAAGTAACTTTAGAATCACTCAGCCTAAAAATCCTACCGGTGGGAATGGAGATTTTGTATGCTGGGTTGATGGAGAAGGCAATGAGTTTGATTTTGATTCTATAATTGCTGAATCTAAAACATTATATGCTACATGGTCAGGAAATCAAACGTATGAAGCAGTTGAATCAACAACAGTACATAATAATACCAACATAAAAATAATAATAACAGCAGCAATTTGTCTGGTTTTGATAGGGGCAACAATTGCAACATGTATAATTATTATAAGAAAGAAGGATGATTATGAAGAAAAGTAAAGAGAGAACCTTGTTTATCTTATTTTGTGTTGCTGTACCTATATTGAATTTTTTAGTTTTTTATGTAGGAGCAAATTTTTCAGCCATAGCAATGGCATTTCAGGATGTAAATGGTAATTTCTGCTTAGATAATTTTGTGAGATTATATAATGAAATTATTAATAAAACTCAGTTTATGGAGGCACTAGTTAATACATTAAAAACATTTTTGATTTTATTAGTAACATATCCGTTTAAGGTTTTAGTTTCCTATTTTATATATAAGAAAATTCCGGGAGCAGGATTTTATCGAATCGTATTTTTCTTGCCAATGATTGTATTTTCGGTTGCTATTGCAATGGTATTTACATATATGATTGCACCGGGTGGAATGTTATCAGAATGGATTTGTCAGTTGGCCGGATTAGAAGAAGGCACAGAACTTTTGGCAGATAGCAGATATGCTAATTATGTTATATGGGCTTATATGATATGGCTGGGATTCCCAGGGGATTTGATTATTCTTGGTGGAACTTTTGCCAGAATACCGGAAGATGTACTTGAATCAGCAAGAATTGATGGTGTTACTTGGTGGACAGAATTCAAAGATATTATTGTTCCGATGGTATGGCCAACAGTTGCGCTACAGATGGTTTTGATGGTTTGTTCTATTTTTGGAGCGACAGGCCCTGTATGGCTGCTTACCAAGGGAGAGTACCATACACATACTATTAGTTCGTGGATGTATGCACAGTTGCTCAATGGTTCGGGTGGTTCCTACAAATCAGGAGTTTATAACTATATGTCAGCTGCCGGATTGGTACTTACATTTATTGCAGTTATTTTATCGACGGTGGTCAGAAAATGGTCAGATAAAGCATTCGATGAAGTTGAATTTTAGGAGGTGTGCGTTATGAAGATTTTTAATTGGATGAAACGAAAATCTCCTGGAGAGATTGTTTTATATTCTATTGTATCATTAATTTTTATGATAGTTTCAATAAGTTATATTTATATTTTGGTTTGGGCTCTCATCTCAGGAGCAAAAACACATGCTGAAATTGTAATGAATCCTTTTAGTTTGCCGGAAAAATGGCACTGGGAACATTATCTTGAAGTATTTCAAATATTTGAAATAAATGGACAGGGATTCATAAGAATGTTTTTGAACAGTACTTGGTTCTCGGTTGTGGGCTCATTGTTAGTTCAATTTACATCAATGACTTTGGCATATGCATGTTCAAAATATAAATTTAAAGGAAGTGGATTTATTTATACATTGACGTTGTTGGTAATAACCCTTCCTATCTATGGTAATTCAGGAGCTGTATATAAATTATATGCAAGTCTTGGAATAATTGACTCGTATGCTCAGGTTATTACATCAGCCAGTGGAATAAATATAATGTTCTTATATTATATGGCATTTTTCAAGAATTTATCATGGACATATGCAGAAGCGGCAATGATTGATGGAGCAGGACATTTTCAAATATATTTTAAAGTCATGCTACCACAGGCAAAAGCTATATTTGGTGCATTATTTTTAACACAATGGATTGGAAATTGGAACAGCTATGAAGCACCTTTAGTATATTTGCCTAACTTGCCAACATTGCCGGTTGGTATCTATCAGTTCAACATGGAGATGATGTATCGGGCAAGGCTGGATATTTTGTTTGCGGCATGTGTAATAATTGTGATACCGGCATTGATATTATTTATAGTATTTAATAAGACCATAACAACTAATGTGTCTGTAGGTGGAATAAAAGGTTAATTAATAGGAGGAAAAAATAATGAAGTACAGAAAAGTATTAGCACTTGGATTGACAGTTGCACTTAGTGTGACAGGATTAGCAGGCTGCGGAAATAAGAACAGCAGTAGTGGAGGGTCATCGGAAGATATTGAAATTGCATATTGGCATTCAGGTCTAGGAACAAAATGGCTTGATAATATGGTAGAAGCATTTGAAGAAAAATATCCTAACTATCATGTTATCGTTAAAAGCTCGTCTGACTTTGAAGCAGTAAAGGCACCGTTTGGAAATGAAAAACAGGATACTATTGATTTGTATATGGCTAATGCAGAATATAACAGTGAATATTCAGAACCATTAGATGATATTTTAGATACAACAATCGAAGGTGAAAGCAAGACTATACGTGAAAAAATGGATCCTGCATATTTAGAATGTGAAGTAGCAGAAGATGGTAAGGTATATGAACTTACATATGGTGGTGGTGCAACAGGCATCATTTATAATAAGTCATTATTTGAAAAAGCAGGAATTGAGAAAGAACCTAGAACATCTAGTGAATTAGTAAGTGTATGTGATACTCTGTATTCATCTGACATTGTTCCGCTTTGTCATTTCTATGGCGCTAGTTATTATACATATTTATCAGATGCATGGAGAATGCAGTATGATGGAAAAGATTATTTTGTAAATAATTTTTATAAATGTGTAGATGAAAATGGCAAGAGCCCAAGTAAGGAAGTGTTCACAAAGAAAGATGGACGTTATAAAGTTTTAGAAGCTTTAGAACAGATTATAACTGATGATTACATTTTATCAGGTTCTAACACACATGAAATGACTACAATGCAGACAAAGTTCCTGCAGGGTGAATGTGCAATGATGGTAACAGGTGGATGGATTGCTAATGAAATGAGCACAACAGATGATATGGATAATTTCACATTCATGAAGACACCTGTAATTTCATCAATAGTCGAAAAATTAACAACTGTAACAGATGAATCAGATTTAAGAATTGTAATATCTGCCATCGATGCAGTTACAGACAAAACAGCTGACATCAAGGATTACCAGGACGGTGATAATTATGATGTTGATGGAATTAAAGTTTCAGCTAGTGATTGGGATTATATTTATAAAGCACGTAATACAATTTCAACAAACTATGCTGGCGAAAGTATGTTTATTCCAACATATGCTAATGCAAAAGAAGGTGCAAAAGAATTTATTAAGTTTATGTATTCTGATGAAGGATGTAAGATTTATTCAGATGCAACACACCTTCCAAGACCGATAGCGCTTAGTGAAGGTGAAATAGATACATCAAGCTGGAGTCAGTTTGAAAAAGATCATAAGGAATATGTAGATTCAGCAGTGCAGATAGGAACTAATTATATTAAGAGTCAGCATGAAATTTTCTATTTAGGCGGAGCTGACCCATACGCAAAAGAAGCAGTTTTTGACAAATTCTGTGCAAAAAATGAGGCAGACAAATTAAATGCAGATTCTGCATGGGAATTGATAATGGAGAGAGTAGATCAATATTACGAAAATACTTGGTTGGCTAATATCGGTAAGTAGGTGATATAGATGAGAAAAAGACATGTGTTAAAATTTACTGTTCTTTTACTGGGAATGATTGCAACTACAACTTTAGGATACAAGGCTACGGTTTTTGCGGGAAGCAGTAATCTTGTAGTTGATAATACGTCATTTAAGGAAAAATTAGATACATCCTTGTGGAATGCGTTAGACAAAAGAGTATCTGTAGAAAAGGGCAAAATCAAATTTGCAAAAGACAGTAAGAAAAGTACAACACTTATAACAAAAATAATTGCAAAAAATACAGGATATCACTCAGATATAGTAAATGCTAAAGTTACTATGGATTTGAGAGGAATATCAAAAAATCAGACATTTGCTTTTGCACTTGGCTTAAAAAGTGTTGAGACACAATTAGGTTCAGCAGGAAATATTGAAGTCAGATTTACAAATGACGGGAAAAACACATATGCAACTGTGGTAGAAGTAATAAAATCTAATGATATAAAAACGATTGTAAAAAAACAAAAGATTAGTAACATATCGGATACTACTGTAAACGTATCTATATCAAACGAAAGTGTAATGGAAGTTTCAGTGAATAATGATTTGAAATCAACATCTAAGCTTTCAGGAACAGGAGAAGGAAGAATAGGTTTTTTGCAAGATGGTATGTGTGAGGTGACAATCAAAGATGTTGACGTTGTTGCATATCAGTATGACAGACCGGAAAATACCAATATTAATGAGGATTTCGAAAATGGCTCAATCAATATCAATGAGTTAACAGCAAAAATGGTTTACAACACAGGTCATTATGTTCCGTTTGGTATGCAGATTGTAGAAAAAGGTAACAATCACGTAATGGAATATAAAAATATGACTTTGGCATACTTAGGTACAATGTATAAATATTCTAACTTTGAAATGATTTTTGATGTGGTTGACCTGCAGAGAAAAAATGAAGTGGACGAAGAAGGTAATATTACAGTACCAAAAAATGAGAGCATAGCTGTTTCATTTGGTGATGAAGCTACTGACTATGAAACATGGGGATTTGAAACATCTCCTGATGCAGTAGTATTAGATTCAAGTTCACAGGTATATTCTATGAATCATGGAAAAGTAGCAAAAGCATCTGATATGGGATATGATTTTGCAAATGCAGATTGTACTAAGGACTTTACAGTGAAGATATCTGTAATTGATGGACAAGTTACAGTATGGTTAAAGTGGATAGACGAAAAAGAATTTAAGGAAGTTTTGAAATATAAAGTTTCAAATACTAATCCACTAGGATATATTCACATATGGTGTAGTGGAACTTATAATAATTTTTGCATTGACAATTTAAAGATAACAAACAAGGATAAAGATGCCAATGTTGTTAAGGTAGATTTTAAAACTGCAGTATATGATGTTCCAGAAGATTTTGAATATGAAAAAATCGGATATACATATCGTAAAGATGAAGCTAAAGAAGAAAAAACTTTAAGTCCGTATTTGGCAATTGTACCGGTTGCCGTAATATGTATGTTATCTGTTGTTATAGTATTACTTATACAGAAAAAGAGAAAGGGGCAGCATAAACATGAAAAATAGAACAAAGAAAATTATAGTGTTGGCTGCAACTGTGTCATTAACTGTTACTCAGATATTTGGGTGTGCAGGAACACAATCAAAAGTTACGAAAATGGAGCCTATGGAAAAGGAAGAATCGCCGGCTATTTCCTATGACATTATAGGGGGAAAAGATGTTATGCCGTTTGGTACACAGTGGGGACCGTATGTAGTGGCAACAGAAAGTGTTAATGGTCAGACAACACCTTATATGATAACTGATGAAATGTGGAAAGGAATGTCAGACATAGGAATTAATCTTATGTTTCATAATCCAGATGATTATGCGGTTAACAAGGATGTGGTACTAGACAGTATGGATTTATGCGAAAAATATAATATGGCATATTCTGTTACTGACAGCAAAATTAAAGAAATGTTGTTAAATGGTACAGATACATTAGAGAATGTTACAGGACGATTGTCGGAATATATGAATCATCCGGCATTTGGAGGAGTATATCTTATTGATGAAGCAAAGACAATGTATTGGTTCGCTGATACAGCAGATGATAAGTTACTTGATTATTATAAGAATATTGCGCCAATGATAAATCAAGATTTAGAAATGGTTGGATATCATCAGGTATTCCCATCACTAAATGATCCTGATAACAGAGAAAAATATAAGCAATATGTGGAAGAATTCTGTGAAGTTATGCAACCACCATATCTTGCAATGAACAGATACCCGTTGGTTGCAGCATATAAAGATTCTATTGACATGTTATTTTTTGACATAGGTTGTATGTGGAAAAATTCTAAGGATAATGGTATTCCATGGTGGTCATATTTTGGAGCAGGAGCACAATGGAATGATGAACAGAAATATTTTAATTCTGAGGGATATTATCCAGATGAAGGTGCTTTTGATTGGCATATCAATGTAAGTCTTGCTTTCGGAATGCAAGGAATGATTATCTTCCCAGTTGTACAACCTACGTATTTTGCGTGGTCATTGGACCCACTTAGAGATTTTGAACGTAATGGATGCTTTGGAGCATATGGTAATAAGAATAGATGGTATTATTATACTAAAGACATTTCAAAACATGTTCAGGCCATAGACGAAGTGTTAATGAATGCTGTAAATAAAGGGGTTATTGTTAGTGGTGAGCAGGCCGAAAAAGATGTAGTTTATGCTAAAGAATTCGGTTGTATAATGAATGGAAAATCATGGAGAGAACTTAAAAATGTAACAGGTGATGCTATGGTTGGATGTTTTAACTATCAGGGAAAAACAGCACTATATGTAGCAAATTATGATAAAGAATATGCACAGAATGTTCAGTTAGATTTTAATGGAACATACAATGTTACAGTTATTCAGGATGGACAAACAAAATATGTAAGTTCAGATTCTTTGAATCTAAAGATGCTTGCAGGTGATGGTGTATTATTGGTATTTGAATAGAGGAGGGATATTGCATATGAAGATTAAAAGTAAAAAGATAATTTCAATATTTCTTAGTTTTGCGATGTTAGTTTCGTTAATGCCTGCTATGAATACCGTAGCCTCTGATAATGAATATACTGAGTTGAAATTTGGTGATTTTGGTGTCAGTGAAGGAAACATAGACTTAGGAGATAATATAGTAGATTTATACAGTCTGACAGATGCAAGTAAGGTAACAACTTTAGATAAGGTTGCCATAAGTGGAAAAGTAAATTTTAATGGAAAAGAACGAAAGTGGATGACATTTGGCGGTACAAATGATGTAAAACATGCAGGATTCTGGCTTGGAGCAGTACAGGAAAATGGCTGGGCAATGGCATGTCAGGGTATTGGTGGTGATGGATATGGAGATACCACTCAATGGACAGAAGGAGCAAAATTTAATAGTGAAGTTGAATTAAGAGTTACTTTTGATAAAACAGATGATCAAAATACCTGGACTGTTAGAACCTATGCTGATAGGACATTAATAGGAACATGGACTTATGAGAACGTAACACCTGGATTATATATTGGAATACCTAGAAGTATGACAGTTGATATGTCAACATCTTCAACTGAAACAGTAGAGTATACAGAAATGAAATTTTCTGATTGGAGTGTTTTGAAAGGTGTTTCAAGTGATACAGGTGCTATGAAAGATATTTATGCACTGCCAGAGGACAGTGAGCTTACTAGTTTGGATAAGGTTGCTATAAGTGGAAAGATAAATTTTAATGGGGAAGAAAAGGACTGGTTTACTTTTGGCGGAACAGATGAAGCTATGCATGGCGGATTCTGGCTTGGAGCAGTACAGGAAAATGGCTGGGCAATGGCATGTCAGGGTATTGGTACAGCATGTGGAGATGAAATTTCATGGAAAGAAGGAGCAAAGTTTAAGGACGAATTCACATTGAGAATTACCTTTGACAAAGAAACTGACAAGGATAATTGGACAGTTAAGGCGTACGCAGATGATGTGTTGGTGGGAATATGGACATACGAAGGGGTTACACCGGGATTATATATTGGAATTCCACAATCAGCTACTGTAGATATGGGAAATGATTCAGGCAATCAGGAACCGGATGATACATATACAGAAATGAAGTTTTCTGATTGGAAAAACTATGAGGAAACAACAGATGTAATTGGAAATCAGATTAATATATACTCATTGTCTGATGATAGTAAACTTAAGAGTCTAGATAAGGTTTCTGTCAGTGGAAAAATCAACTTTAATGGTAAGGTAAAAAACTGGCTTACAATAGGTGGAACAGGTGATGTTAAATATGGTGGATTTTGGCTTGGTGCAGTACAGGAGAATGGTTGGGCAATGGCTTGTCAAGGCATTGGAACAGCATATGGAGATACAATTTCTTGGAAAGAAGGAGCAAAGTTTAATGAAGAAGTCACCTTAAAAATCACATTTGACAAAGAAACTGACAAAAATAATTGGACAATAAAGGTATATGCAGATGATGTATTGATAGGAACATGGACATATGAAAATGTCACACCGGGATTATATTTAGGTATTCCTGCAAGTGCAACAATTGATATGCCAAAGGTTCCGGAAAAACGTACATATAAAGAAATGAAATTTTCTGATTGGAGTGTATACGAGGGTACATCAACTGAAACAGGCACAGCAATGAACATTTTCTCATTACCGGAAGATACTGACACAAAAACTCTTGATGGAGTTGCTATAAGTGGAAAAGTAAACTTTAAAGGAAATGTTAGAAACTGGATTAGTATAGGTGGTGTATCAGATGTAAAATATGCAGGATTCTGGCTTGGTGCTATACAAGAGAATGGCTGGGCAATGGCTTGTCAGGGCATTGGAACAGGTTATGGCGAAAGTATTAAGTGGAGTGAATCGGCTAAGTTTGAAAAAGATGTAAATCTTCGAATTACATTTGATAATGACAAAGATAAAAATAGTTGGAAAGTGTCTGTTTATGCAGATGAAGTATTGGTAGGAACCTGGACTTATGAGAACGTAACACCTGGATTATATATAGGTGTTCCACAATCAATAACCTTAGACACGGCTAAATTACCTGAAAAAACAGTATATAAAGAAATGAAATTTTCTGACTGGAGTGTAAAAGAAGAAACAATTAATGATTTTACAGTTTTTAGTTTGAAAAAGAGTAAAAAAATTAAAAGTTTAGACAAGATTGCCATAAGTGGAAAAGTAAACTTTAATGGTAACTCAAGAAAATGGATTGCTATTGGTGGCAATAGTGAAAACAAGAATGGTGGATTTTGGATAGGTGGTCTTCAGGAAAATGGCTGGGCTGTTGTTCCACAGGGCATTGGCGGAAATTATCTTGAAAATTATATTTGGAATGAACGTGCTAAGTTTGATTCGACAGTTACTTTAAGATTAACCTTTGATAAGGATAAGAAAAAGAATAGTTGGACAGTAGGTGTATATGCAGATGGTGTGATGCTAACCTCGCTAGTTTACAAGGGAGTTAACCCGGGTACTTATATAAGTGTTGAAGATGGTGTATCTGTAGAAGGTATAGATAGCTCGATTCCAAAGGCAAAGGTTCCAAATTTTAGTGAAAAATACACAGAATTAAAGTTTTCAGATTTTGGCATGTACAATGGTCAAGTTGAAAATATGGATATCTATAGTCTTAAAGGGCATGATGATATTGAAAGTTTTGATGGTGTGGCTATAAGCGGAAAAGTCAATTTCAAGAATAAAATATTAGGTAAGATAGCTGTAGGTGGAACAGATATATTAAAACATGCAGGCTTTTGGTTATTTAATGATGGTGAATGTTTGAGACTATCTCCACAAGGCATAGGCGCTGATGGAATTGATCATCATGTACTTTGGGCAGAAGCATGGGCACCGTTAAAGAATAAAGAAATTACGTTAAGAATGACTTTTAATAAAGATTCAAAAACAAATGAATGGTGGGTAGGAATTTACATAAATGGAGAAAAAATAGATTCATATAACTGTGGAGTTGTAACACCGGGATTGTATTTGGGAATTGAACCCAAAATAAGGGTCGAAGGACTTGGAAACGTGGTAAAAAATAGTGGATTGGATTTCACATTGTTTGGATATTCTAATAAAAATTGGAAAAAGGAAATGGGATTGAAATAATGCAGATAAAAGAGAAATTGTCAAATATTCCAACAGAATATCAACCGGTTCCATTTTGGTCATGGAATGATAAGTTGGAACCGGACGAATTGCGCAGACAGATTCGATGGATGAAGGATAATGGAATTGGTGGCTTTTTTATGCATGCTAGAGGGGGACTAAATACTAAGTATATGTCTAAGGAATGGATGGAATGTATAGAAGCATGTTGTGATGAAGCACAGAAAAATCAGATGGATGCCTGGGGATATGATGAGAATGGATGGCCTAGCGGATTTGCAGGTGGAAAATTATTAGAAGACGTAAATAATCTAGATCACTATTTGGAACATAGTTTTGGAAAGTATGATAAAGAGGCAGATTTGTCTTATATTATAAGTGGTGATGATGTGACAATTGTCAAATGCGAAGATGATAATAGTGATGTTAAGGATAATGACAATTATCTAAATATTTACGTACGTCGTGCAGTTTCAACGGTTGACATTTTAAATCCGGAAATTGTTAAAAAATTTATCAACAATACTCATGAAAAATATAAAGAGTATTTTGGAGATGAATTTTCAAAAAAATTCAAAGGTTTTTTTACAGATGAACCTCAGTTTTATCGTGGCGGTGGCACACCATATTCAGTTATGATGATTGAATATTTTAAGAATGAATATAATGAAGATTTAAACGAGAAACTTGGTTTATTATTTGTAAAGAAAAAGGATTGGAGACAGTTTAGATATCGTTATTGGTTAAGCATGCAAAGGCTTATGATAGAATCTTTTGCAAAACAGATATATAGCTGGTGTGAAGATAATGATGTTCAGTTTACGGGACATTATATAGAAGAAAACACCATGGGACATCAGGTTGTATGTTGTGGTGGCATAATGCCTTTTTATGCATATATGCATATACCGGGTATTGATTGGCTTATAGATGAGACAAGACTAGAATTAGGTCCAAGGCAGCTTGGCAGTGTGGCAAAGCAGTTTGGAAAAAAACATGCTTTAACAGAAACGTTTGCTGCCAGAGGATGGAATTGTACACCACGAGAACTTAGAAGAATTGCTGGTTTTCAATATGCTAATGGTGTCAATTTTATGTGTCACCATCTTATGCCATATTCAGAGCATGGACAAAGAAAGCGTGATTATCCTATACATTTTAATCAGGCTAATCCGTGGGTAAAAGAGAATTTTAAAGAATTTAATGACTATTTCACCAGATTAGGCTATCTTTTAGCTACCGGAGAAGAAGATGTAAAAGTTGCCATGTTGCATCCTATACGAAGTACATACTTTGAATTCAGCAAGGATAAAGAAGCAGAGGAATTTGGACTGATAGATATCGAGAGAAATTTAAGGGAATCTATGAGAATATTCTCTGCAAGAGGTATTCCATTCCATTTTCTTGATGAAACATTAATGGAAGATTATGGATTTGTTGATAATGATAAGATTGGATGCGGAGAATGTTCATATGATTATTTAGTATTACCTCATATAGAAACTATGGGAAAACATACTGAAAAACTGATAAGACAGTATGTTGAAAATGGTGGCAAAGTTTTAATACTGGATAATGTTCCAAAGTATTTGGAAGGTGAAAAATATGAATATTCGTATTTAAATAGTAATTGTACATTGGAAGAAATTATTGATGAACATTTATTTAAGGTAGCTGATACAAATAATGAATTGTTTTATGCATATCGTTTGATTGACAATAGACCTATGGTGTTTGTTCAGAATGCTTCAAAAACAGATGAATATGTTCAAACATTTGAATTTGGAGAAAAGTACAGGTCTATGATAAGTCTTAATTTGAATACATTTGAACAGGTTAGACTAGGTAATACAATAACAATTCTTCCTAATGAATCTATTGTATTGTTAGCTTCTGAAGAAACATTTGAACGTGTTGATAAACTAAAAAAAGTAGACTTCAAATTTGAAAATGCAAAAGTAGAATTTGAAACAAACTATATGACAATCGATGAAGTTTGTTATTCAAAGGATGGAATTAATTACAGTAAACCTATATATGTAAATAAGCTTTTCGACCAGCTCTTAAATGAAAGATATGATGGTAAGTTATGGATACAGTATTCATTTGATGTTGATGTATTACCTGAAAATATAACTTTGATGGTTGAAAAAGACAATGCCACAGGCGGGTTTATTAACAATAGAAGTTTAGAATTTAATGAAAAATGGGAAGATGACCATACATTCTATAAGGCAGACATTTCTAAAGATATTGTATTAGGAAAAAATACTTATGAGATTGTAATTGATTGGAATCAAACAGAAGAGACATATTATGCGTTGTTTGGCGAAAATGTAACTGAAAGTCTTAAAAACTGTATAGTATATAAAAATGAAATTGAGGCTATTTATCTTTGTGGTAAATTTGGAGTATACAGCAGAGAAAAAATGAAAGAACATATGGATAATTCATTTTTAGGACATGATTTTTATGTTGGAGAGATTCCGAATATTGTAAATGAACTGGCAACTGATGGATTTCCATTTTTTAGAGGTAATTTAAAATTAAGCAATAAGGTGTCACTTGATAAAAAAGATATTATGCTTAATGTTAAAGGCAATTATCTTATGGCAAGGGTGTGGATAAATAATCAAAAGGTTGGAGATTTATTTTTTGAAAAACAGATTGATATTTCAGATTATGCTAAAAAAGGCGATAATTTGGTAGAAGTTGAATTTGTTATAGGAAACAGAAATATGTTTGGACCATTGCATTTGGATGGAACAGAATGGTTTATTAGTCCGTTTGAATTTACATTATGTGATTTACCTGAAGAAAAAAACGGAGTTATGGAATATAGGTTACAGCGTTTTTATTAATTGAAAGGAAGGTAATATCTATGATAGGAAAAATCAAAAAGTATATGAAAAACTTTCTTGCATATATGTTGATGGTGACGTTATGTCTGCAGAGCTTTACCGGATTTAATGTGAATGTTAAAGCAGAAGATAGTGGGGCAGAATCGGAAAGTACATATACAGAATTAAAGTTTGGTGATTGGGGCAATAAACAAACCGTAGAAGTAGAAGGTCAAAAATATGATGTATATAAGCTGGACAGCAGTAAAATCACAAGTCTAGAGAAAGTTGCCGTAAGTGGAAAAGTCAATTTTAACAATTCAGAAAAAGTATTAAGTATTGGTGGTACAGACAATGCAAAACATGCCGGCTTTGGTTTGAGGTCATATGCAACAGGATCAAATCATTGGCAGATTTTGTGTAATGGTATAGAATCACAGAGAGCTCAAGATATTTGGAGTACAAATGTTGTTAATGATAAGGAATTTGAACTTCGTATAACATTTGATAAAGAAACAGGAACTGATAAGTGGACAGTAAAAGTTTATGCAGATAATGTTAAAATTTATACTGTAGCAACAGATGCCCAAGAAGATGCTAAAAGCGGAGATTTCCTTTTTGAAGGAGCAAAACCTGGACTTTATTTATCAGTTCAGGAAGGCATTTTAGTCAATATGGACGAAAAAAGTGAAACTATAGATGAAGATGATTCTAATGACGACACATATAAGGAAATAAAATTCACAGATTGGGAATATGTGAGAACAGAAGGTGATGTTGTAGATATGTACGCATTACCTAATGATAAAGCAATATCAAGTCTTGATGGTGTGGCAGTTAGTGGAATGGTTAATTTTAATTCTACACCTTGGAATTTTGTATCTATAGGTGGTATTAGCAGTAGTATTGAATATAACGGAGAACTCAAAGGTATTAATTTACTTATGTTTAATGCCGGTAATCTTGGTATAAGAAAACCGAATTCATCAGATGCGCAAAGTTTTGAAAATGACAAATCAAGAATAGATACGCCTTTATATTTAAGAATGACTTTTGATTACAACAAGAGTAATGATTCATGGGATATCAATACATACGTAGATGGCGTATTATTAGGTAAGAAAACATATGAAGGAATTACTCTTGGCACCTGTATGGCAATTTATAAAACCATTACAATTTATGACGAAATGAGTTTTGAAGACTGGGGAGTTGCAGATGGTGCTAAATATGGTGTTGACACATATTCATTAAGTGAACCTGATAAAGTTGATTCATTAGATAAAAAAGTTGTAACAGGAACAGTGAATTATAAAGGAAATAACAACTCATATTTCCGTATAGGTGGATTAGATTACGAAAACAGACATGCAGGATTCCAGTTAGGACATATTTATCATAGCAGTGGAAATGGTTTTGGCATGGTTGCTCAGGGAGTTACGGGAGCTAACGGTAATATAAATATTATGATGGATACTGCTGAATGGAACAAGATTAATAATCAGGATATTGAATTATCTATGGTGTTTGATAAAAATGCAGATGGAGATTATTATATCTCAGTTTTTGTAAATGGAAAACGTTATGGAACATATAATTGTGGTACAGCACAGTTAGGTTTGTATATGGCTAACAGTGGCGTGTCAATAGAAGGATTAGGTGGACCAGATATTTATAATTCTCCAACAGAAATGGGAGGAAAAACATTATCTGGTACATATATTACCAATGTATCAAAACAGAATGATACAACTGTAATCAGTTCAGCTGATACAGATAATAATTATGCAACTAAGACAGATTATAAGAATTATGGATTAGATTTTGTAATGGATTATGATGTTGACCGTGATATAAAAGTTTTACAGTTGACAGATACACAGATTATTGATTCGGCACAGTGTAGAACTACAAATCGTATTGATGCAGGCTCAAAGGCTGTATGGGCTACAGAACAGATGTACAACAATTTGTTCCGATATATTTTAAAGACAGTAAGAGATGCAAAGCCTGACCTTATTTTAATTACAGGTGATGTTATCTATGGAGAATTTGATGATGACGGTACAGCTCTAACAGCTTTAATAAAATGCATGGATAGTCTAAAGATTCCTTGGGCACCTATATTTGGAAATCATGATAATGAAAGTGAAATGGGAGTTAAGTGGCAGTGTGAACAGTTCGTCAATTCGCCATATTGTATATTTAATCGTAGGAACGAAATCGGTGGAAATGGAAATTATAGTATCGGTATTTCTAAAAAAGGCAAATTACAGCGTGTTATATATATGTTAGACAGTAATGGATGCTATAACAGTAATGAATTAAATGGCGTTGAAGTAATTTCGAGAAAAGATGGCAAGGCAGCTTTTGGTTTTACTGAAGAACAAAAGAATTGGTACAAGACTACAGCACAAGGTATTAATGCTCTTTTGGAAAAGACTATACCATCATTCCTTTGTTATCACGTTCCGACAAAAGATGTAGCCGAGGCAGTAGTCGCAGCAGGATACCAAGAAGATGTAGATAGTAAAGCAACATATACTTTGGGAGTTGATATACCGGAAGATAAGGTTCAGTCAGGAGATAGTGGAACAAAAGGCGCAAATTGGAATATTTATTCTTATGAGCAGCCTGGACTTTTAGAACTTATGAAATCAGTGGGAACTGATGGGGCTTTTTTTGGACATGAGCACCTAAATAGTATAAGTGTAAAATATGAAGGTATAAGATGGACATATGGTTTAAAGACAGGAACTTATGATTCATCACCAACAGTAGTTGGAGGAACATTGATAACATTAGATTCATCAAGCAATGATTTTACTGTTAAACAGGTTCAGGTAGATACAAAGACCATTGGAGATGTTTATCCGTATTTGTTATATACAGGTCAGAAGGCAACAACTAATCCAAATTATATTTATGTTAACTTAACAGAAAATCCGGATGGATATAAAGTTACAAATGACAATGTTAAAATTGGAACTGAAACAGTAGCAAACGGAAGTTACTATAAGAAGACAGGAACACCTATGATTACATATACTGAAGATGGAACAGAAATAAGAAAACGTCTTATTGTATATGCACAGGGAGATGCTGACGTTAATGGAGAAATTGATATAAGAGACCTAGTTCGTGGAAAGAAATATGTGCTAAAGAGTGTTGTAGCAGACGAAGCTGCTAAAAAAGCAACAGATTTGAATAGTGATGATAAGATATCAGAAGATGATATAACACTTTTGAGACAGACAATAGCAAAAAAAAAAGGACTAGTTCATTATGGACTTGGTGAACCTGTAAATGATTTGGATGTTGGAGAAGTAGATTATGCTTCAGGTGAATTTGTTTCACAGGTAGTAGGAGCTTATGGCGCGGACACATTCCGTGTCTGGGCACCTAATTTAGGTAAAGCAGTTCCAAACAATGATGGAAGTTATAATGTAACATTAGATGGATTAAAAATTGAAAAATTTCAAAATCTTATTGATAGATTAAGAGCTAATGGTGTTAAACAAATAGTTATGATGACTAGTCCGTTAATACCAAGTGATTTCCCTAATTTTATAGGTACAGATGGAAAAAGTTATACAAGAATACAGTTAGAGAATAATGAGATTCCCTGCGATATTATAAGAATGGACGGTTCTGTTTGGCCTGAGAGAAATACAAAAGAATATAAGAAATTTTTAGAAGTTCAAGAAGAATATTTCAAATTGATATCAGAGACCCTGCCTGACATTACACATTTTGAGGGAATTAATGAGCCGGAACATGAAGGAGCAACCTTACATAAAGTGGGCTGGCTCACAGATAGCGAGGCAAAGAAACTTGATACATCCGTAAAATATTCTGGCAAACAAAATTATGAATTTTCTATAGAAGAATGTGCAAAAATAAGCATGGATTACAATTATGCCATTACCAAAGGTGTAAAGGATGGAAAAAAAGGAGCTGCAGTTTTAGCACCGGCATTGACAGGTCTTGAAAAAGCAAAAAACTTTTTGGAAGAAGCATATAAATATATAGAAGATGATAATAATTATTATGCAGATAATGATACTGATAATTATTTTACAATTCTTAACTGGCATCCATATGTATTTGAAAGTGCATATGAAGGTGATGGTTTACTTTCCTCACAATGGGAAAAAAGCAATTGGGAGAATGGATGGGTTAATCTTCAGAAAAGTATTTATCAGATTGCTGTTGACCATGGAGACAGTGAAAAATATGTTTGGTTCACGGAATTTGGAGTGACTGACAGAGGAAGCAGTGATGACAATAAGTCATATCCGATTTATGGAAGTATTACCGAGAAAATGACTGCGGAAAGAATCCAGGATATGTATGACATTGTTAAGGAAAGACTTCCTTTTGTAAATACTGTAATAGCGTTTAGACTTTTTGATAAATCCGAAGATACGTCTGGAATAGACGAAGCGAATTTTGGTATGTTTGAAGAGTTTGAAAATGTAGAAAGTGCTAATGAAGCATGGAAACCTATTGGAAAAACCTTATTTAATATAATGAAGGGTCAAAATGCATCTGAAGAAAAACTGTTATCAATAGTTGAAAAATATTTTAAAATTAATAAAGGAACTTATGAATTTAAACGAAGTGAAGATTTTGAAAATGCTACGGTTAAAAATAATATATTTACTTCGAATAGTTCAGATATAACAGTTTCATATGACAGTGGATATGATTATCTGTTAGAACCTTCAATGGCGATAATAGATTATGAAGGAAGTAAGGCTTTAGCTGTGGATTATAGCGAGGGAGCTAGTTTAAAAGACATTCCAAAAGGATATTTATCATTTGGTTTTGGGAAAGTTGAGCCTGGAACATATATAGTGAAATATAATATAGATGGCGTAGGTTTAGATGATGTTGGATATTGGGGAACAACTTATTTGGGAATATCAGATATTGATGAACCTAGATTTTGGTTAGATGGTGTGATTTCCAATACTCTTTCAAATGACGGCATAATATGTCACAAGAATAATAATTATAAACCAAGTAATAAAAATGAATTTACTTTTACAGTGGATGAGACAAAGAACAACTTGTATCTTACATTCCAGATAAATGGTAAATACAGTGGAGATGAAACAAATGGTTATAGCGCTAATGGAAAGTTTAGGGTGATATTTGATAATATCTCAATGACAAAATTAGATTAATGTTAATAGAATAAGATGGAAAAATAATGTGCAAAATCGAAATATCCCTTGCTATTTGTGCCTAAACAAATAGTGAGGAATGATGATTAATATGAAAGTGGACATGGAGGAAAATTTATGTATGATGCAATTTATCCGGGAAGACCATGGCTTGATACTGAAGGAAAAAGAATACAGGCTCACGGAGGTTCGGTTATATATATAAACGGAACCTATTATTGGTACGGCGAAAATAAGGAAAAAACAGATGGAAAAAATGGAATATGGCATTGGGGAGTAAAAGGTTATTCTTCCAAAGATTTATATAATTGGAAAGATGAGGGCATTATTATTCCACCGGAACCTGATAATCCGGATTCATCTCTTCATCCCACATCATATATGGATAGACCTCATATTATCTACAATAAAAGAACAAAAAAATATGTGTGCTGGCTAAAGATAATGAATCGGGACCAGACACAGTCGGAAACTGTATTGACAGCCGACAATATACTTGGACCTTATACTAAGGTTAAAGAGGGATTAAGACCATTAGGAATGAGTGCCGGAGATTTTGATCTTGTAGTAGCAGAAGATGGAAAGGCATATTACTATTTTGAACGTGTGCATAGTGAGACAATATGTGCGGATTTAAATGATGATTATACAGATGTGACAGGATATTATAGTACACATTTTCCACATCCATATCCTCCTTACGTAAGAGAAGCAACAGCACATTTTAAAAGAAATTATAAACATTATCTTATAACATCAGGCACAACAGGATATTTTCCTAATCCATCGGAAGTGGCAATTGCTGATACATGGCATGGTCCGTTTAAAGTCCTTGGAAATCCTCATCCAGAAGATGAAACAAATACATCATATCATTCTCAGATTTCATCGGTATTTAAGGTGGAAGGAAAGAAGGATTTATATATTGCCTGTGCAGACAGATGGCTTCCTGAATATATGGATATAAAATATGAACTTTGTGAAGAAATGTTTAAATCTATTTTCACAGGTCAGGATTTTGACAGAACACGATTTGGAAGGGAAGTTGTGGAGAATACGGCAATAGCAGATTATGTATGGCTTCCTATCAGATTCGACGGTGAAATGGCATATATAGATTGGAAGGATGAATGGAGAATAGAGGATTATGAATAATCATTTATTAATGCCTATATGGAAGGGTAATATAGTATATGATGAATCGGTGCTTCCATTAGAAAACAAAGATGGTTCATTAGATGACATTTCTATGTTGTACTATATTGACAAAATTATAAGTGTAAAAAGTTCAGATTTTAAAACGGAATATGTCAAGGATATAGATTATGAGCTAATAGATGGTAGATTAAGAATTATTCCAACAGGTAGTATACCTGTAATGAAATATGAGGAATATTTTTTTGATAAAGAGATACCTGGAAGATGCTTTCCGGCCACAAAAGGTGGGTACATATATTGGACTGAGGACGGAGATTGTCATAAGAGACAGATTGTTGTTAGCTATGAACACTCGGATGATTTTCAAGGATTAGTTCCAGATAATCAAAGTGAAAAATTATCACATTCAATTAATTTAATAAAAGAAGGTAAGGAAGCTAATGTATTATTTTATGGGGATAGCATAACAGAAGGAGCCAATGCCAGTAGTACAATAAATAAGGAACCTTATTTAGAACGTTGGACTCGATTAGTGGTTAACGAGTTGCAGCAGAAATTTAATAATAAAAATATAATTCATATAAATACAGCTTTAGGAGGTATGACAAGTACCTGGGGAAGTGAAAATGCATATGAAAGGGTAGCAAAGCATAAGCCAGATTTGTTGTGTTTAGGATTTGGAATGAATGATGGTCATATGGCTAATAGTGAGTATGCTGATAATATAAAATCTATAATTGATACTACAAGGGCTAGTAATCCAAACTGTGATATTATACTTGTGGCAACCACTTTACCGAACAAGGAGACTAAAGGATTTTTTAAGAATCAAATTAATTTCATTGACGAAATAAATAAAATTGCAAATGAGAATGATAATATCGCTGTAGCTGACATGACATCAATGCACAAATTTCTATTAAGTAAAAAGCGATTTTTTGATATGACCGGTAATAACGTAAATCATCCTAATGATTACTTAGTCAGAGTGTATGCTCAGGTTATATTAAAGGTTTTGGGTGTAGAATAGTATATTTCCTAGTATGTTAAGGAGTGTGTTCAGGACAAGTTGAGAGACAAAGAAAGTGAGATACAGTGGATGAAAATTCCTTTTAAAAATGCACATTGGATATGGAGCAATTCAAATCCAAAATCGGACGAGTATAGTGAATTTTATGATAAATTTGACCATAGTGAGGGACCAATAGTTTTATCAATTTCATCTGACAGTAATTATGCTGTTTATATAAATGGAGAATTAGCAGCATGGGGACAATATGCAGATTTTCCATATGATAAAATATATGATGAAATAGATGTAACTAAATATTGCAGAAAAGGTAGAAATCATCTGGCTGTTATAGTTTGGTATTATGGAATTGACAGTACTCAGGTGTATTATCCTGGAAAAGCAGGTCTGATATATGAATTGATTTCAAATAGTGTGATTGTATGTAAAAGTGACAAAGACACTCTATCTCGATTGAGTAAAGCATATATTAGTCATAGAGAAAAATTAATTACAAGTCAGTTAGGATTAAGTTTTTTTTATAATGCTGCTTTGGAAGATAACTGGATGTCAGGTGAGCTAAAGGGATTTTCAAAAGCTGTGGTTGTAGAGCAAAAACTTCCACTAAGAAAGAGACCTTGTAAAAAATTGATACTACATCCAAGGATATCAGGTAAAGAAATAATAAAATATAATGATACAAATATAATTTTTGATTTAAAAAAAGAGGTTGTAGGATTCTTAGAATTTAGATTAATCTCGGAAAGTGAACAATACATAGAAATATCATATGGTGAGCATTTGGATGAGGGTCATGTGCCGCAAAAAATTGAGGATAGAGATTTTAGTGTTACATATTATGCTAAAAAGGGTGAGAATCTATACTTAAATCCTTTTAGAAGACTAGGCTGCAGATATTTAGAAATATATTCAAAACTTCCAGTTACGATAAAACAAATAGGTATAGCACCTACAGTTTATGAAGTGAATGAAAAGGAACGTCCAAAGCTAAATATTATTCAAAATAATATATATGATATGTGTGTGGAAACACTGAAATTATGCATGCATGAACATTATGAAGATTGTCCATGGAGGGAACAGGCATTATATACTATGGACAGTCGTAACCAAATGCTATGTGGTTATTACGCTTTTGGTGAATATGAATTTCCAAGATCTAACCTAGAATTAATATCTAAAGATAACAGAGATGATGGACTTTTATCTATATGTTATCCTATAAAAAAAGATTTTGTTATACCATCGTTTTCATTATATTACATCATAGAGTGTAGGGAATATTTGGAATATTCAAATGATAAGGAATTTATAAAAACAATTTATCCTAAGTTACAAAATATTATTGATACATTTATTAACAGAATTGATAACGGATTGGTAAGTCAATTTGAGGGAGACAAATATTGGAATTTTTATGAATGGAGATGTGGACTAGATGGTGTCTGCAGGTATAGCAAGCCTGACCTGATATTAAATAGTTTGTTATCATACTCATTACAGAATATGGACATTATATCTGAAATATTAGAGATGGAACAAAAATATACAGAAATAATAGAACGGTTAAATTCTAATATTATGAAAACATTTTGGGATGATAATAAGAAGTTATTTTATGACTTCGCAGATGACCAATCATTTAGTCAATTAGGCAATTCGTTGGCAATATTATGCAATGCAGTACAAAAAAATAATGCAAGTGATTTGAGTGAAGCAATTATTAAAAATGTAAACATTACAAAAATAACATTGTCGATGAAGTTTTTTTTGTATGATGCATTATTAAAAGTTGATAGGGATAAATATAGTTCTTACATAATAGAAGATATAGAAAAAGTATACATGCCGATGATTGAATCTGGTGGAAATACAGTGTGGGAAACTGAATATGG
Source organism: uncultured Eubacterium sp. (assembly GCA_964461415.1). Classification (GTDB taxonomy): domain Bacteria; phylum Bacillota; class Clostridia; order Lachnospirales; family Lachnospiraceae; genus Eubacterium_G. The sequence continues at coordinate 188 of CAYWUE010000008.1, read as the reverse complement.
AGCAAATGATTTTAATGGAGCAGGAAGTCTTTGCCACGGATGGAGTGCATTACCTATTTATTATTTTCATTTATTAAAAATGCCGTAATCATGTGGTTTGTGATATTTTGCAGATATCTAAAATATTAAAATTAAGCATTCCTATAGAGAATGAAATTTGAAAAAAATAAAATCTCCCCGTAAGATGT
>CAYWUE010000007.1:0-50164 GCA_964461415.1 uncultured Eubacterium sp. | reverse complement strand
ATAGATGAGAACATCGGAGGAGTTGAATTTATTTCAGTCAACTCTGATGCTCAGGTGCTTAAGAGAAGTAAAGCACCATCAACATTACAGATTGGTGAAAAAATTACAAAAGGTCTTGGTGCAGGAGCAAAACCTGAAGTAGGTGAAGCTGCAGCAGAAGAAAATGTAGAAGAACTTTCACAGTTATTAAAGGGTGCCGATATGGTATTCGTTACCTGTGGTATGGGCGGCGGAACAGGAACAGGTGCAGCTCCGGTAGTTGCTCGTGTTGCTAAGGAACAGGGAGCACTTACTGTAGGTGTTGTCACAAAGCCTTTCAGATTTGAAGCTAAGACACGTATGAACAATGCTGTATCAGGTATTGAAAGATTAAAAGAAAATGTAGATACTCTTATCGTAATTCCAAATGATAAGTTACTTGAAATTGTTGATAAGAGAACAACTATGCCTGAAGCATTAAAGAAGGCAGATGAAGTTTTACAGCAGTCAGTTCAGGGTATTACAGATTTAATTAATGTACCAGCATTAATTAACCTTGACTTTGCTGACGTTCAGACAGTTATGAGAGATGCTGGTATTGCACATATCGGTATCGGTGAAGCAAGCGGTGACGAAAAAGCAGCAGAAGCTGTACAGCAGGCTGTTACATCTCCACTTCTTGAAACAACTATCAATGGTGCAAAGAATGTTATTATTAACATTACAGGTGATGTGAGTCTCTTTGAAGCTAACGAAGCAGCAAGCTATGTACAGGAACTTGCAGGTGAAGATGCTAATATTATCTTTGGTGTTAGATATGAGGATACATATCCTGATGAATGTTCTATTACAGTTATGGCTACAGGAATTGGTGAACCTGCAGAAAAGGCATCACCTTTTACATCAAAGATTAAGACAAGTCCATTTGCTACAACACAGCCTAAAACAGCTTCAACACCAATTACGGATTACACAAGAAATGTAGCTACAGCACCTCATGGTACAGTAGAAGAAAAGCCAATTAAGATTCCAGAATTCTTAAGAAATAAATAATAAAGTCAAGTTTTTTCGACAGACTTTTAAAAAAAGAATTATTATAATAAAATCCATAAGGAGTAAGCAATGGAACAAAACATTTATTTAGATGTTTATTTCTGCTTCAATTTCCTTATGGATTTTTTTGTGCTTTTTTTAACAAGGATAATAATAAAAAACAATAAAAGACTCTATAGAATTATATTTTCAGCAATTATAGGGGCAACATACGCTATAGTGATTTTAGTATTAAAATACTCTTGTACATATGAGATATATAATATGATTGAGATTGAAAAAATTATTACATATGTAGTTGTGGTGTATATAATGGTGTTGGTTGCTTATGGAAAGTATAGATTTAGAGTAATGCTTAGACATATGCTATTTGTATATCTGATTACATTTATGCTAAGCGGGATTATTGATATGATTTATTATAGTTCTGGAACAAAAAGATTGAGCTACACAAAAGTCATAATAATAACTTTTGTATTTGAAACAGCAGTTGTATGCTTTTTTAGAGTAAGACAGAATCGAGAAAGCATCTTATCGTATTACAGTGTTACTATAGCTGTAGACAGTAAAATAATAAATGTTATAGGCATGGTTGATACGGGAAATAGCCTTGTTGAACCTATTACAAAAAAGCCTGTTTCCATTATAGAATGGGGAAGTCTTTGTTTTGAACCGGAAAAGATATTGTATGTGCCATATAATTCAGTTGGGAAAAAGCATGGTATAATGCAGGCATTTGTGGCTGATTACATATCTGTAAATGGTAAAAAAATTAAAAAGCCGATTATAGCAATTCATAGGGGAAAGTTTAGTGGAAATAAAGAATATCAGTTGATATTGCATCCAAAAACAGTAAAAGGGGATTAAAAATGATTATTGAAAAATTTACATTTATGCAGGGTATGATTTTACAAAAAGAAGGAGAGATTCATTACATAGGTGGAAGCGATGTACTTCCACCACCACTTGACAGTGAAAAAGAGGCTGAATGTATAAGAAAATTAATTGAAGAAAATGACAAAGAAGCAAAATCTATGCTAATTGAACACAATCTAAGACTTGTGGTATATATAGCAAAAAAGTTTGATAATACAGGAGTAGGTGTGGAGGATTTAATTTCTATTGGAACAATTGGTCTTATAAAAGGCATAAATACCTTTAAAGCTGATAAAAATATAAAACTTGCTACATATGCGTCAAGATGTATTGAAAATGAGATTTTGATGTATCTTAGAAAAAATAACAAAACTAAGTTGGAGGTTTCAATTGACGAGCCTTTAAATGTAGATTGGGATGGAAATGAATTACTATTGTCAGATATATTAGGAACAGAAGATGATGTAATTTCAAAAGGCATTGAAAGTGAAGTAGAAAAGAATCTTTTGTATAAGGCTATTGATAAATTGAATCAAAGAGAAAAAGTCATAGTTGAAATGCGTTATGGTTTGAATAGCAAGGATGGGGAAGAAATGACGCAAAAAGAGGTTGCTGATTCGCTTGGAATATCCCAATCCTACATATCGAGGTTGGAAAAGAAAATTATAAAAAGATTAAAAAGAGAAATATTAAAATTCGAATAATTATTGAATAAAGAGTCGTTGTTTCGGCAATTATAAGTGTAGATAAAAATGTTGCTTATAGTTATGGGGGATAAAATGGCTCTTTTTAAAGTTGAAATCTGTGGTGTTAACACATCAAAATTACCGTTATTGACAGAGGAGGAAAAGAAAGAACTTTTTAAGGAAATAAAAAAAGGAAATAATGATGCTAGAGAAAAATATATACGTGGAAATTTGAGGCTAGTTTTGAGTATTCTTCAAAGATTTTCGGGAAGTAATGAGAATGTTGATGATTTGTTTCAGATTGGCTGTATAGGGTTGATCAAAGCTGTGGACAACTTTGATGATACTTTAAATGTAAAATTTTCTACTTATGCAGTACCGATGATTAGTGGAGAATTAAAAAGATATTTGAGAGATAATGCGGCAATCAGAGTGAGCAGGTCTATAAAAGATATTGCTTATAAGTCAATTTATTGTAAGGAACGTATTATAAAAACAACCAACAAAGAACCTACAGTTACAGAAATTGCAAAGGAGATAGGGGTGTCACCGGAAGATGTGGTGTATGCATTAGATGCTATACAAAGTCCTGTATCTTTGTATGAACCCGTATATGACCAGGGCGGAGATACATTGTATGTGATGGATCAGATAAGTGACAAAAAGAATCGAGAAGAAAAATGGGTTGAAAATATAATTTTAAATGAAGCTTTAGATGGATTAAGTAAAAGAGAGAGAAAAATTATAGATATGCGGTTTTTTAATGGAAAAACACAGATGGAAATTGCAGATGAAATAGGAATAAGTCAGGCACAGGTAAGCAGATTAGAAAAGAATGCTTTAAAATCAATGAAAAAGTACATGGAATAGAATTATATAAGTATGAAGGATATTATAAAAACATGATGTGAAATGAAAACGATGCCTTAAATCTGTATAATAATTAGCCTTAAACAAGCTTCATAGTTTGGAATATATATTCATAAAATAAAAGGTAATATTGTAATTTATGGAAAATGATATGCGAATAGAAGACTTAAAACAAAAGCAGGTTATAAATACCTGTAATTGCAAAATGTTAGGCTGTGCTTATGATATTGCTTTTGATATTTGTAAAGGATGTATTGAAGCCATAATTGTTCCCGGCCCAAGTAAGTGGTGTGGGTTAGTCTGCAGTGATTTTGAATATGTAATACCTTTTAAGTGTATTGTACAAGTAGGACCGGATATTATACTAGTAAAGGTTGATGAGAAGGAAGTAAAGCATAAGGTGAAGATGTAAGGGGAAATGATAGTGAGAAAAATGAGTCGATCATAGTGGAAAAAAAGAGGTAGTCTAAAAGGTTAATATTTGTTATAATTGATTTATCAGATTCAAAAGAGAAAGAGAGGCTTATTAAATGAATAAGAAGAAAATAATATGTATAGTTGTAGCAATTGTTGTAGTTATTGCAGCAGTTATATTAATAGCAGCAACAACAAGTGATCAGTCAAGTAAGAAAGAATCAAATGTAACAACTACAGATAATACAGGAGCAAACAAAGATGACGCAGGTTTGAATGTAGAGGATGCTAATTCTGGTAATGTTGAAGAAGCAGAAAATGTAATTGATGCTTCAGACTTATTTGCGGATGAAGAAGAAACTACAAAAAAAGGCGACAAAGACTCTAAAGAAGAAGTAAAAAATAATAACAGCGATTCTACAGGCCCGCTTGAAACAGCAGATAATAAAGCTGAAGAAAAGAATAATGAAGAAGAATGGGGCAAATTATACTAGAGAGTATGAAAGCGATTGATAATACCTATGGTTAGAACAAAAAGGTTTTAACCATAGGTATTTTTCTTTTTTAGAAAGTTTTATTAAATTAGAATTATTGATAATGTGGAATGAGGTGATGTGAAGCGATAATGAATGATAAATATACAAAAAAACAGATGGAGAATTAGAAAAAATATTAAAAATATATTTATCAATTTTTGATAAAAGCATTGTAATTTATTATAAAAAATGTTAAAATTCCATTAGTAAAACAGTAGAACTATCTTTATTTTTGTACAGCTATTATAGAATAATAAATTTTTTGAAAAATATAAACGTTATTACACAATATGCAAAAAAGATGAAGAAATTTATAGCATCTTGCATCTGATTAATAATGTATTTTGGGAAGGAGAGGATTACAAATGAGGTTTAAAAACTTCGGTGCCCATATATGTTGCGCCAGCAATGGTGTTATGAATGTGGAACATGTTAAGAAGTTAATAGATTACCTATCGATGATGGGATACACTATGTTAGAGTTAGGAATCGATGACATATATAAAATAGAAGATGAACCATATTTTGGATATTTAAGAGGTGGATATTCAAAAGAAGAAATATCTGAGATGGACGAATATGCAAGGTCGAAAGGTATAGAGTTAGTACCACAGATACAGACATTGGCACATCTTACTAATTTAGTAAAAATACCACATTATGCTGATATTGTAGATGTAGATGATGTACTTTTAGTTGATGAACCAAAGACATATGAACTGATTGAAAAGATGTTTAAAACTATTTCTGAAAGTTTTACTACAAGAAAGGTTAATATAGGTTTTGATGAAGCATTTAAAGTCGGACTAGGAAAATATTTAGAAAAACATGGTTATACTAACCGTTTTGAGGTGCTTTTAAGACATCTTAACAGAGTGGTTGATATAGCTGAGAAATATGGAATGAAAATTATAATGTGGAGCGATATGTTCTTTAGATTGGCAAATAAAGGTGATTACTATGGTAAAGGTGTACATATTTCTGATGAGATAAGAAAAAAAGTACCGAAGAATGTAGAGTTATGTTATTGGGATTATTATTCAGAAGATGAAAGCCATTATGATGAGATGATTAGAGCACATGAAGAATTTGACAATAAAATTTGGTTTGCGGGTGGAGCATGGACATGGAATGGATTTGCACCACATAATGGTTTTTCGTTGAAAAGTATGCTTCCGGCAATGAAACAGGTTAAAGCGCATAATATTGAAAATGTACTTATTACCATGTGGGGTGATGATGGTCATGATTGTTCATATTTTTCAGTAATTCCGGCACTATATGTTATCAGACGTTATGCGGATGGCATATATGATGATGAAATTATAAAAAAAGAATTTAAAGAAATATTTGGAGTTTCTTTTGATGATTTTATGTTATTAGATATTCCGGATAAGAATAGTAAAAATCCTGATGCTGACAAGACAGACAATGCCTGCAAGGTTTTACTGTACAATGATTGTTTCTTAGGACTTAAGGACTTGGCTTTGTCTGAGGTTGAACATATACCGTTTGATGAATATGCCACAATTTTGAAAGAGACATCATTGCGAATGGGAGAGTTTAGTTATTTATTCGATAACATGGCTGCTTTGTGTGATGTTTTAGAAATTAAGGCGGAGCTTGGAATTAGAACAAGAAATGCTTATAAATCTGGAGATAAAACTCAATTATTAAAGCTGATAGATGATTACAATGAGACAATTAACAGAGTCGGTGAATTTAGAAATACATTGAGAAAGGTATGGATGAAGGAAAACAAACCTTATGGTTGGGACATTCAGGAAATGAGACTGGGAGGTCTAAAAGCAAGACTTCAAGATTGTACAGAACGTTTGCAGGAATATCTTGATGGAAAGACTGAAAAAATTCCGGAATTAGAAGAACAACTGCTTCCTTATTCTCCATGGGGATCACAATTTAATAAATTCTGCGGTTTTGCAACCGTAAGTCAGCTATAGGAGGACAAGTGACGATGAAAAGTAAGAAAAAAACAAATCTTTCTGAAGTAGAAATTATGAGAATAGCACAAAGAAAGAAAAAGTTAAGAAAAAAATATTTCTTTATGTTCTGTTTTTTGGTTATTCCAATAATCAATTTTTTGGTTTTTTATGTATATGCGAACTTTAATTCAATCGTTATGGCATTCCAAAGACCAACATATGACGGTTCGGCAGAAGTTATATGGACATTAGATAATTTTAAACAAATTATCAATCAGTTTACTAGTGCTGGTGGCGGAGTGATGAAAGAAGCGCTAATTAATACATTGCTTATGTGGTTTACAGGAATGTTCCTAGGACTTCCGGTATCGGTATTAAGTTGCTATTTCTTTTATGTTAGAATTCCGGGAAACAAGATTTTCAGAGCTGTAATGTATTTGCCTAATATTATTACAAGTTCGGCACTTGTTGTATTGTTTAAATATGCTATCGGATATGGAGGACCATTAGAAGCTATAGCATCAAAGTTAGGTATTGAATATGTATATCCATTAACTCAAGAGCCTTGGGCTATGGTAACAATTATTTTTTACTGTGTTATGTTTGGTTTTGGTACTAATATTATTCTTATTGGTGGTGCCATGAATGGTATTAACCACGAAATGTTAGAAGCAGCACGAATAGATGGATGTACCTGGTTTCAAGAACTTGTCAGAATTATTATTCCGACTATTTGGCCAACAATCTCAACAATTATTATATTGAGTTTTGCCAGCATCTTAGGGTCTACAGGTCCTATACTTGCCTTTACAAAAGGTGAATCGGGAACGATGACATTATCATTTTATATTTATAAATTAGTCAGTGGTGTAGGAACCGGTGTTACAGACCTTAATCTTGCTTGTGCATTAGGTCTTGCCATGACAATAGTTTCATTACCATTTGTATTTGTAGTAAAAAGAATTGTATATGGAAAGGAGGAGGATTAGACTATGGGAATATTTAATAAAAAAGAAAAAACTAAAAGTGTTAAATTAATAGATTTTAAGAATAGACCATTATCCCAAAATATTGTATATACATTAGCATTTGCACTCCTTTTGGCATATACAGCGTTTGTATTGTTTTTCTTTTTGTTTGCAATTCTTATTGCACTGAGAGAAAATATGGCGACATTCACCATGGATAAATTAGCAAAAACATTGTTTTCAATACCGGATAATCCTACATTTAAGAATTTTCTTGGTTCATTTGATGAACTTGGAAAAATAGATGCGGTAAATACATTTTGGACTATTACATGGAACTCTATCTGGAGAACGGTTGTAAGTGCTGTATTTGCAGTAGGTTCTAGTGCTATGGTTTGCTATGTATTAGTATTTTACAAATGCAAATTTACAAAGTTTATTTATAACTTAGGATTGGTGGTAGCAGTTCTTCCATTATATGGTTCTGCAGGTTCTATTTATAGATTGTATAATAATATGGGACTTATAAATAATCCATTAATTCTTATTACAAGCATTACTTTGTATGGCGCGTTCTTCTTTTATATGTACGCTTATTTTAAAGGATTATCATGGGAATACGCAGAGGCGGCAATGATAGACGGAGCAGGACATTTTGGTACATTTTTTAAAGTAATGCTACCTATGGCAAAACCAAGTATTTCAGCATTGTTTATAATGCAGTTTATTACAGGATGGAATGACTATGAGTCGACATTGCTTTATATGAATGCGTATCCTAACCTTTCATATGCAGTTTATGCGTATGAAGAAATAGGAAAATATTCAGGAAACATTCCGGCATATTTTGCAGGAATATTAGTATCGCTTGTTCCTATTTTAATATTGTATCTTATTTTCCAAAATACTATTATGGAAGAGGTGCATTTAGGAGGACTTAAGGGTTAATAAATTTTAAATATTTTTTTCAGGAGGAAAATTAAAATGAGAAAGAAAGCATTAGCATTATTAATGACATTGACAATGGCAGCAGGAATGATTACAGGCTGTGGTTCGGGTTCGAATGCTGGCTCAAGCGCAAAGGTTGATAAGGATGCACTTGTGGTAACTGTATCAAAATTAGGATTTGGTGATCAGTGGTTAACTGACTTAGCAGCAGCTTATGAAAAGAAAACCGGTCAGAAAGTTCAGGTTATTTCAAAAGTTGGTGAAAGCGGAATTACAGCAATTAAAGGAGAAATTCAATCACAGTCTAGTGAGACAGATATCTTTTTTACAAGATATTCAGATTTCTTTAAATCAATTTACAAAGGGGCAGTTACAATCAACGGAACAAAGTATGATTGTGAATTTGCAGATTTGACAGATGTGTATGAAGCAAAAACAGAAGGTGAAGATAAGACTATAAAAGAAAAAATGGATTCGACATACGAAGATTACTATAATATGGATGGTAAATATTATGGAATGCCATGGGCAGATGACTTTATGGGATTTGTTCGTAATAAAAATGTTTGGGATAAGTTAGGATTAAAGGATTCAGACGTTCCAAGAACAACAGATGAAATGTTTGCTTTGGCTGATAAAGTGAAAAAACAGGGTGTTGCACCATTTATTTATTCATTAGAAAGTGAATATTATTCATCAGTTGCACCTATTTGGTTTGCACAGTATGAAGGAAGCGAAAGTATGGCGTACTTTAATGCAGGCCTTGATCCTGTGGGAGAAAATTCTTATAACCTTTATGCATATGATGGACAGGTAAAAGCTCTAGAAATAGTAAATAAATTAGTATCAAAAGACAATGAATATCATCATAAAATGTCAGAGTCAGCTTCTTTTACAGATATGCAGAGCACATTTTTATTAGATGAAGCTCTTTTCTGTGCAAATGGTACATGGCTAGAACTTGAAATGGGTGACAATTATAAGGATGCTAACATTGATTTTATTAAGACACCACTTATTAGTGACATTATTGAAAAACTCGACACAGTAAATGATGACAAGACACTTTCAGCAGTTGTAGATTTTGTTGACGGAACAACAAATAAAGCTCCTTCAGGTGTAAGCGAAGCTGACATTGAAACTGTAAGAGATGCAAGAAATGCTTCATTTGTAAGAGGTGGATATGACCATACAGCATTTGTTCCAGTATATTCAGATAAAATTGATACAGCAAAAGATTTCCTTAAGTTCATGTATTCAGACGAGGGATTAGATATATACTATGCTGCAACAAAAGGTTCAAAAATACCTATGACATCAATAAAGGGGTATTCAGAAGATGTTCAGATTTCAGATTTCCGTAAGAATATTAATGCTTTCGTTGATGAGGGATGTATGGTTACATATGGTCTTGGAAAAGCAAAAGTATTTGCAATCGGTGGTGCTAATTGTTATTGGTACAATGGAAGCAACAACTTTGTACGTGCTTTATTAGATGGAAAGACACCTGAAGAAATTTGTGAAATAAATAATGAATATTTGAAAGCTAACTGGTCATCAATTTCTAATTATTAGAGAGAAATGACATAGTAAAAATTTTTATTACTATTAGATGTCGCCTAGTACTGGTGGCAGAATGGAGATTAGAATATGAAGATGCAATTCAAACGCTTTCTTGTACTTACACTGACAGGAGTTATGCTTCTGTCAGCAGTGGGATGTGGTAGCAAAGAAAATGATAATAAAAAAACAGAAAAACAATCTGTTAAATATGGTGTATGGAGTACATATAATACAACAAAGGTAATAAAACAGACATCTAAAAATGATACATACACTCAGCTTCCGGCAGAACTTTCTATAGAAATGATGCAGGATGAGTATGAAGGAGCACAACTAATTATTACTGCCGATAAAGATACAGAATATAAATTGACAGCGGGCGAACTAAAAAATGAAAATGGTGATGTAATTCCTGCTGATAATATTGAGATTTATCAGCAGAAATACATGACAATTAAGAGTAACTGGAATGGCGAGGATGAATATTCAGCAGGTGATTCTATACCGGATATGATTCTTCCTATGGATAAGGCAGTTGAATATAAAGAAAATATTATAAAAAAAGATAACAATCAAGGTATTACCGTAGAAGTAAACTCTGAAAATGTAAAGGCAGGTACTTATACAGGAAGTTTTACTTTAGAATTAGGAGAAGACAAACAAGACATTCCGGTATCTGTTACAGTTTGGGATTTTGCATATGAAGGGAGAAGAACATTTCAGTCATCTTTCCTTATTTACCGTTCACAGCTCTTAGCTGGAGAATATGATGATTCTGATGAAGTCATGCAGGCATATGTTGATACACTTTTAAAGAATAAAGCTAATGCCTACGTTATCACATGGGAAAAATCAGTTGACAAATTTTTAGAAGAAACAAAGCGTGAATTTGAAAATAAGAACTGTAATTCATTGATTATTCCTTATGATTTTCACTTGGATTATACAGTATATGATGGAGAAATTCTTACTGAGGCTGCAGAAGATGTAATTGCGTATATCAAGGGCTTAGCAAAGATTTCTACAGAAGAAAAACCATATATTGAATACGCTTATTTTTATCCATCAACATACGATGAAGCTGATGCAATATCAGAAAGAATTGAACCATCAGAAAGATTTTTAGGAAAAGATGGAGAATATAAAAAAACATTACAGGAAGCCGTTAAGCAGTTGAAAGCAGAAGGTTGGTTCGCTAAGCAGGATTCTAAGTTTGCAAAACGTGTTGAAGAAGCAATTTTAAATATTCCTGCTATATTCACAAATGTGAGTTTTAAAAAGGAATGGGTAGGAAATATGGATGCAGTATTTTGTCCATATATAAGCTTATTTGAGGATACATCTATTTTGAATCAGTATCAGGAAGCAGCAGACAGTGATGGTAATGGCAATTTATGGGCTTATACATGTAATTATCCACAAGATCCATACCCAACATTTCACTTAGATGACAGCACAAGAGACATGCGTATTTGCGGGTGGATGGAAAAAGCATATGACATAACAGGATATCTGTATTACGAGGTAAATAAATATACAAAATCACCAGAGCAGACAGAAGATAATTATGTAGATGTTTATTCAACACCTAACAGATATGAAGATGCTAATGGTGATGGATTCTTATTATACCCAGGTAAGTATTATGGAAGTGATACACCATTTTCCAGTTTGAGAATGGTATCATACCGTGACAGCCAGGATGACTATGACATGCTTTGTGTATACGAAAATTTATTAGAAGAATATGCAAAGAAAAATAATATTAAGGACTTTGATTTTAATGATTATGTATCTGATTTATACTCACAGTTATTTAAGGGAGTAACACCAAAGTCTGAGTATTCAACATTGTATGAAGTAAGAGCCGAACTTGCAAAAAGAATACTTTCATTAAAAAATGAAGGAAAGATTACAGCAGATCCTAATGAAGCAAAAACTGTAAATCTTACAAATTTTGAAAATGGAAGTAAAGAAATTACAATCAAGTCAGAAAGTAAGGACTTAAAAGGAACTATTGGTTCAAAAACGAAACTTTACAGACCGTTTTATTCTGTAAAAGTAAATGATGCAGACAAGGCAACTAAACTTACATTTACCTATGAAAATATTGGTAAACATCCAATTAATATGCAGATTATAGCAATGACTAAGGACATGGAAAAAATAACTCTTGGTTCAAGTTATTGCGGTGTTGGAAAAACAAGAAAAGTAAGTATCAATATTACAGATGACATGGAAATTGATATGAGTAAGGTTACAGAAATCAGAATTACTTTAGATAATACCCTTACAGATGAGGAAGGCAAGATTGCCCTTGCACCTGATAAGAAATTAAGTCTTTCAGATTTTATTGTGACCATAGAATAAGGAAGGAGGAAAGCAGATATGCGAAAAAGATTAATTAAAAAACTTGCAATTGTTGGTTTATTGGCTATAGCAATGTGCTTTACCACTTCCTGTAAAGAAAATGAAACTACAGATAATGTTACAGAAAAGAAAGAAGAAGTAGTGCAAAAAGATGCAACAGGCACTGTATATGTTTTAAATGATTTTGAAAGCAATAAGGACCTATATTCCATCAAACCTTCAGTAGCAAATAATAATGCAACTATGGTTATTGTTGGAAAAGATGAAGGTCAGGTAAAGACAGGTAATGCAAGTCTTAAATATGAATATAAAGGTGGTACAAGTCCTGATATGTTACTTTTTATAAAACAAAGTGACAAGGAAGACTTAGATATAGCAAACCTTAATAAAGTAAATGTTTCTGTTTTTACACAAAAGAAAGTCAAAGCAACTTTATCAGTTGTAACAGAAAAGAAAGCCAGATTGTTGGCTGAAAGTTATGAATTAAAGGCTAATGAATGGAATGATTTAGAGTTTCGTTTGAGTTATTTAGCGTGTAAATTCAATGCTGAAAATATAGTAGGATTCATGCTTCAGATGGAAACTAACGATCCGTTCACATTCTATGTTGATAATTGGAATGTTACTATGGGGGCAGAAAATACTGAAGAGGATAACAAGTGGGAGCCGGTTCTTAATAAAATCGTTGAGAGAATTAATGAAATTCCGGAAGAAGTTACTGTATCCGACGGTGAAAGTTTAGAAGAACTTTATATGGACTATGCGAAACTTCCGGAGCTATATAGAAATATCGTACCTAATTACAGTATATTATATGAAAAAATTTCGTTATATGCACAAGCAAAGTATGCAGCGGAAGAAGACGCACTAGAAAGAAAATTTTTAGCATTTGATGAGTTTTATGGGATTGGTCAAATAAGTGGAGATTACCCTATGTTATACCAAACAGAAGTTAAACATGAGGGAGATAAGGGTGCCATTGAAATTAATTTTGATGGTTCTACACAGGAAAGTTATTTTCCGTTTGAAACACCACTGGATTCAGATAGATATGATACTCTGGAAATAAGTTTCTATAATGCGGATGTTTATAGAAAGGTTATATATTTTAACTGGAACCAGAGATTAGTAATTGAACCTGAAACATGGGGAACTATGAAGATTAAAGGCAGTGAACTTACATCACCGGGTAATCTGATTGTAGATACAATTGATGAAGCAGGTACACGAATTAATTCAAGTGGAAAAGTTTATGTAGGTGCAATGCACGCTACAAGACGTGACTTGTTAGCTGAACTTAAAAAGCTACCAAATGCTTCAGATTTAGAAATTCCAAGAGATATTAAGTATTTAACATTAGTTGAAAAGACTATGGAATTATACAATGACACAGTTGAAACTGAAAAGGCAGATATTCCTAATGACTTGGTTGAAAACTTAAAGGCCTGCTATAAGAAGGTGGAAGGTTATGGAACAGCATTTGATGTAAACACAGAAGAAATTGCATTTGGTACGCCTGATTGTAAAGCTGTCGGTAATTCAAAGAAGGCTACTGACAGTGAATATGGTCCGGTATATGAAATGAACTTTACTGCAAAAGCACAAGGGGATTATGCGGCAGGATTTCAGTTTAATAAGGACATGACTGAATATACGAACATGTTCTATTATGTCTACAATCCAAAATCTTCAGCCCAGACTATGTATTTCTATGCTAATGGCAGTTGGACGGATTTGGGTGAGAGAGTATTAGAACCGGGATGGAACAAGATTGACCTTCCAAAGGATGCTAATATTACCGGATTTATGTTTGGACTCTTCCCTAAGACAGCAGATGTTGTTGGTACATGGAAGGTTACTAGTGTTTATTATGTATCTGATACTATAGTGGACAAGGAAGAAGCAGAAGAAGTAATAAAAATGATTAATACATTGCCAAATGCCAGTGTAGTAAGTATGCCAAAGGGAATGAAGTATGTAGCGGCAATTAGTGGTGCTAAAAATGCGTATGATGCATTATCATCTAAAGCTAAGGCACAAATTTCTAGTGGATTAAAGAATAAATTAGATTCATGCCTTGCAAAGATTAAAGGTTACAGTGCAGTTATCAATCCAAGCCTTGATGAAATGAGAGCAGGAACACCTGATTGTGCATGTAAGGGTTCAGTATCAGTAATTAATGATAAGAACTATGGCTTAGTATATAATTTGAAAATTACAGCAACTGATACAAAGGGTGATTACGCAGGTGGATTCCAGATTAATAAGGATATATCAAAGAGTAGCAATATTTTCTTCTATGTATACAATCCTAAGAAGGAAGTGCAGATTATGTATCTGTATGCTGACAATACATGGAAGGACCTTGGAGCTGTAAGCCTTAGTCCTGGATGGAATAAGATTGAATTATCAAATGATAAGAAAATAGAAAAATATGTATTTGGTTTATTCCCTAAAGGAAGCAAGATTACAGGTACATGGAAGATTAGTAGTTTTTATGCAATTGACAATGATGTGATTGATAAACAGAATGCGTCAGAAATTAAATCAATTATTAAAAAATTACCAAAACCTTCAAAAATTAAAATGCCAAGAGATATTAAGTATTTAACAGATATTTATGTTGCAAATGAGGCATATAATTCATTATCAAAGGGTGGTAAGAAGTACGTTAGTGTATCAGATAAGAAGAAGTTAGATGCTTGTGTAAAAAAGGTTAAAGGTTACGAAGTAGTTGTTAATGCTAAGAGCGATAAGATGATGGTAGGAACGCCTGATTGTAGCTGCTTAGGAGAACTTACAAGAAATAATGATAAGACTTATGGTTCAGTATTTGGACTTAAGATAACGAAAGCTGCTATAGGCGATTATGCAGCAGGATTCCAGGTTGATAAAGATTTGTCAGATAAGAAGAATATGTTCTTCTACATTTACAACCCAATGAAGTCAGCACAGACAATGTATTTATATGCTGACCCAACATGGAAGAATCTTGGAACAATTACATTGAATCCTGGATGGAATAAAGTAGAATTATCAAATTCTAAGAACTTACAGATAAATCAGTATTTCTTTGGATTATTCCCTAAGGGAACTGATGTAGTTGGAACATGGAAGATTACAAGTGTTTATGCTAAATCAGATGCAGTAATAGATAAGGAAGAAGCATCATCAGTAAGTAAGTTGATAAAGGGATTACCACAGGCAAGTAAGATTTCAATGCCTAAGGATATTAAATACCTTACTGATATTTATGCAGCTAACGATTCTTACAAGGCGCTTTCAAATAATGCAAAGAAGAAGATTAGCATAAAATATAAGAACAAACTTGAAGCATGCATGAAGGCTGTTACAGGATATTCAATATTGGTTAATGCAAAAACAGCAGATATGTCAGTAGGAACACCTGATTGTCATTGCTATGGAACACTAAGCAGACTAAGTGATAGCACATATGGAACAGTATTTGGCCTTAATGTATCTGAAATTGATAAAGGTGATTATGCAGCAGGATTCCAGGTAGATAAGGATATGACTAAGAGTAAGAATATCTACTTCTACATATATAATCCGAAAGCATCAGCGCAGATAATGTACTTATATGCAGATCCAACATGGAAGAATCTTGGAACAATTACATTGAATCCGGGCTGGAATAAGATTGAACTTTCTAACAAACAAAAGGTTGAAAGATATATATTTGGATTATTCCCTAAGGGTGCAGATGTAGTTGGAACATGGAAGATATCAAGTTTTTATGCAAAATCAGATACAGTAATAGATAAAGAAGAGGCTTCGTCAACTATAGATATGATAAAAGCATTGCCACAAGCTAAGAACATAACAATGCCAAAAGATACTAAGTATTTAGCAGATATTTATGCTGCAAATACTTCATACAATGGATTGTCAACTAATGCTAAAAAGCAGGTAAGTACAACGCTGAAGAATAAATTAGACGAAGTACTTAAAGCTGTAGATGGATACAAAGTTATCGTTAATGCGAAAAACGATGAATTGATGGTTGGAACACCGGATTGTCAGTGCAACGGATTACTTAAAAGACTAAGCGATAATACATATGGAACAGTTTTTGGTGTTGAAATTACAGCAGAGGCTAAGAAGAGCGATTATGCAGCAGGATTCCAGATCGAGAAAGATATGTCAAAAGAAAAGAATATCTATTTCTATGTGTATAATCCAAAGGAATCAGCACAGACAATGTATCTGTATGCTGATCCAAGTTGGAAAGATATGGGAACTAGAACATTAAATCCAGGTTGGAACCTGATAGAAATATCAAACAGCAAGAAGATAGAAAGATACATATTTGGATTATTCCCTAAGAATTCAGATATAGTAGGAACATGGAAAGTATCAAGTATTTATTCTAAGTCTGATGTGGCGGTGGATAAAGAAGAAGCAGCTACGACAATAAGTCTAATTAAGGCATTACCTGAAGCAACAAAAATAAGTATGCCAAAAGACATTAAATATTTAACAGACATTTATGAGGCAAAAGATGCTTATGATGGATTGTCAACAAGTGCAAAGAAGCAGGTAAATACAGAATTAACAAATAAGTTAAATGCTTGTTTAAAGGCTATTTCAGGATATGAGGTTGTAGTAAATGCTAAATCAGATGATATGACTGTAGGAACACCTGACGTTCCATGTACAGGTGTGCTTGAAAGATTAAATGACGACACCTATGGTACGGTATTTGGTTTAAATATTAAGGCTATTGGTACAACAGCTAATGGAGCAGCAGGTTTCCAGATTAACAAAAATTTGTCTGGAAAGAAAAATATTTACTTCAATATCTATAATCCACTTGATAAGGAACAGGTAATGTTCTTGTATGCAAATGGTTCATGGACAGATTTAGGCGCTAAAACACTACAACCTGGATGGAATAAGATTGAGCTTCCAAATGATGTAACTATTAATCAGTTCGTTTTTGGAATTTTCCCAGCAAACAATGATGTTGTAGGAACATGGAAGATTACAAGTTTTTATTCAGTATCAGATGATAATAAATGTCTGGTATTTTATAAATGACAATTTAGATTAGAACTTTAAACCGGTACGGAATATTGAAATAAAATATTTCGTACCGGAAAAAGTTAAATAAGGATAAATAAAAACAGTGTAGCGATGAGAATAACAATTAATTGTATAAATGATTGAAAAATAGTTATTTAAGCTTATTGCATAGATGATTGGAAAGATATTACAAATTATAGAAAATGATATGTTAATGAAGAGTCGTTGATATATCAATTTATATAATAATGAAATAGCGTAAAGTGATAAAGATAGATATTCTAAATTAATAATGCAAGCTGATTCATAAAGGCTTGTTATGATACCTTAGATATTTTATTTGAAGATAAGGTCTAAAGAGGAAAGGATAGGTTATGAAGAAAGAGTTTAATTTACAGAATTCAAAAACAATTTGTATTGATTTTGAAAATGCATTTATTGAAAAAATCATTGCTAATGGAAAAGAATTGGCGGTTGGAAATAATTCTTTTTATGCATTAAAACTTCGTGATAAAAAAGGTGTAAGCAGAATTATTTCAGGAAAAGAAACAAAGTTTATTTCATTTGAGAACAATGTGGCACATTATTCTCATGATGAGATAGAAGTGTATATAACAATAAAACAAGATAAGGATAGTCTTGTTTGGAGAATTGATGTAGAAAATAAAACAGATGACTTGTTAGAGTGGGCAGAGGTAATGTCTGTAGGAGTGTTTGATAAACTAGCAGATGAAAAAAATGGAAAAGGTACAATTGTATATCCATATAATGAGGGCGCGTTGGTTACTGATATGAATAAACGAAATACTAATCCATTTCCATATATTGAGCCGGAATATCCAAGTCTTGGAAAATATTCTATTTTTCCAAATATGATTTCATCTCAGTTTTTGGCATATGTTTATGATGGATACGGAATTTATCTTGGTATGCATGATGAAGATAGGGCAACAAAACATATCGATTTTAGGACTGTAGACAATACAATAAAATTACAGATGCGAGTTTACTGTGGAATAAATTATGGAGAAGATTATAAGATGTCATTTGACAGTATAATGAAGATTTTTGATGGTGATTGGCATGATGCCTGCGAAATATATCGTCAGTGGTTTTATAATCATCTGCCAGATGGCCTAAAGAAAATAGAGGATTCACCAAATCTTCCGAAATGGTATGAAGAATCTCCTATAGTCATCACATATCCTATTAGAGGAGAATATGATACAGATGAAATGAATCCTAACTGTTTTTATCCATACAAAAATGCAATGCCTTATTTAAAGGAATATGCAAAGGAGACAGATAGTAAAATAATGACACTTCTTATGCATTGGGAGGGCACAGCCCCATGGGCACCACCATATGTATGGCCACCATTTGGAGGAGAAGATGAATTTAAGCAGTTCGTTGACGAAGTGCATGATGAAGATATGCTAATTGGTTTGTATGGCAGTGGAATGGGCTGGACGCAGCAGAGTAATCTTATTGATAAATATAACTGTGAAGAACAGTTTGAAAAAGAAGAACTACATAAGACAATGTGCACTAACTCAGATGAAAGCATAAAGAGTGAAATATGTAAGGAACAACGTTATGGATATGACTTATGTCCAGCTTGTGATGAAACTAAAAAGATGCTTACAACAGAATGGGCTAAGGTTTTAGACAGTGGTGTAGATTATATTCAGGCATTTGACCAGAATCACGGTGGATGTGGATATTTTTGTTACAGCAGTGAACATGGACATGCACCTGGACCTGGCAAGTGGCAGGCAGAGGAAACTTTAAAAATAATGAAAGGTATCGGCAGAGACGGAATTCTTATAGGTTGTGAATCTGCGGCAGCAGAACCATTTATTTCTCAGGCGAAATTTAGTGATAACAGATATGAACTTAATTATTACATAGGACTTCCAATTCCAATGTATTCATATGTTTACCATGAATTTGTTAATAACTTTATGGGGAATCAGATATGTATGATGTTATCTAAAGAAGAATATAACTATACATATCGCCTGGCTTATTCATTTATAGCAGGTGATATGTTGACAGTGGTTATGATAAATGATGGTGAAATCTCATACTGTTGGGGAAATGATTGCTTTAAAGACCATGTAAATAAAAAGGATGCCATAAAACTATTAAAGAATCTTAATGGATGGAGAAGAAAAGGCGGAAAGAATTATCTTCATTTAGGAAAGATGGTTAAGCCATTGAAATTATCTTGTGGAAAGAATAGCTTTGTAGGTGAGGATGGAAGAAAGATTGTAGTAGATGAAGTTTTGACGTCAGCCTATGAATATAGGAATGTTAAGATGCAGTTTGTGGTTAATTATAATACAGAACCAAGAACAGTCACTGTAGAAAATCCGGTTACTTTGTACAGAGATATTGAAATGATAGATAAGGAAGAAAATATAATAACATTTGAAATGCCGGCATTGTCAGCTGTAGCATTTAAATTCTAACTATGGAGGATTAAAATATGGCACAGGATATGCTATTAACAGAAGAAAAATTACAAAGAAGGTTATGGGAACTAAGTCCATATAGATACAGAAATAAAATTGAAATAAAAGATTTTTATAGCAAGGAGGATACAGCAGGTGTAGTAAATCCTACTGTTCCAACAGATTTGACAAAAGAGGGAAATGTTATTTCGTTAGGTGAAAAATGGAAAGGCAGAGACAGATATCTTTGGCTTCAAAAAAAAATAGTTATTCCTGTAGAATGGGACGCTGATGATAAGGGAGAACCTGTAGGTGTTTTTGATTTTGGTGTTACTGGCTCAGGATATAATTTTGGTTTTGAATCTATGCTTTACATAGATGGAGAACCTTATCAGTCAGTAGACACTAATCATCAGGAAACATTTTTTAGAAAAGAACATATTGGAAAAGAAATTACATTAACATTCAGGCTATGGTCCGGATTAGAGGGTGGTGGAGAGCCAAGAGAACTAGAACATTGCCTAAATAGTGCATTTATTGCATTGCTTGATAAGGACACAGATGATTATTACTATACAGCAGATACAGTTAGACAGACAGTAGCAGTATTAAAAGACGAACAGATGGAACGCCATGAATTGTTACATGTATTGAATAAATCTATGTTATTGGTAGATTGGAATGAAAAGGGCAGTGTAGAATTTTACGAGTCCGTAAGAAGTGCAAATGATATGCTTCAAAATGCTATTGACAATATGGATAAGCATACTAAGGCTACAGTAAGCTGTGTAGGACATACACATATAGATACTGCGTGGCGTTGGAGATTAAAACACACAGCTGAAAAGGCTTCACGTTCTTTTTCGACAGTTTTAAGATATATGGAAAAATATCCAGAATACTTATTCCTTCATACGCAACCACAGCAGTATGCATATATTAAAGAATACTTCCCAGAAATTTATGAGCAGATTCAGAAGAGAGCTAAGGAAGGCAAATGGGAGATTGACGGTGCAATGTGGGTTGAACCGGATTGTAATCTTCCAAGTGGTGAATCATTGACCAGACAGATTCTTATGGGAAGAAAATTTATGAAAGAAGAATTTGACCATGAACCTGAATATTTATGGCTTCCTGATGTGTTTGGTTATTCATATGCATTGCCACAGATATTAAAAAAATCAGGCATTAATATGTTCATGACAACAAAGATTGCATGGAATCAGTATAATAGAATGCCTAACGATACATTTTGGTGGAAAGGGCTAGACGGTAGTCAGGTATTGGCTCATTTTATAACAAATGCAGAACCTGGCCAGAATGTAGAAACTAATTTTTATTCTAATTACAATGGTTTGTTGTACCCGGATACAATAACAGGCTCATGGAAATTATATAGAGAAAAAAGAGTAAATCCGGAAATTCTTATGAGTTATGGTTATGGTGATGGTGGCGGTGGTGTTACCAGAGATATGTTAGAAAGACGTAGAAGAATAGATAGAATGCCGGGACTTCCTAATGTAAAAACATCAAGAGCAGGAGACTTCTTTAGAAGACTTCAGGACAGCGTAGAAAAAACAGAAGAAAAGATGGCTATATGGGATGGAGAAATGTACTTAGAATATCACAGAGGTACATACACAACTCAGGCATATGTTAAGAAAATGAACCGCCGAATGGAAGAGTTGTATAGAAAAGCTGAATGGATTACTGCTCTAGGTGCTGTAAACAAGGGAGATTTGACAGTGGCTAATCAGGAAGAATTAAACGAGGGCTGGAAGATGATACTTACTCATCAGTTTCACGATATAATTCCTGGCTCATCGATTTCAGAGGTATATGAAGATGCCAAAGAGAATTATACAAAGATGAAAAAAATTGCCACAGATATAATTAATGAAGGCTTCTGTAATTTAGGAATGACAGAAAGTAAATATGCTTATACAGTAATTAATGCATTATCAGATGATAGAAGTAGTGTAGTAAAATTAGATATAGACAGTACACAGTTAGAAAACAAAAAGTGTGTAACAGAAGATGGACAGGAAGTTTTAACTCAGGTAAGCGATGAAGGCGTTTGGGCTTATGTAGAAAATGTACCTGCTATGGGTGTAAAGCATTTATATATTAAAGAGTTTGATAGTACAGAATATGTCAATAAAGATGAGAAAATAGAAAATAGTCATTTTATAACGAAGAATATAAATGACAATTTTGCTATAGTGGTTGAGAAAGACAACAATTTAGAGATTGCAACACCTTATTATGACATTACATTAAATGAAATGGGACAGATTTCTGCAATGTATGACAAAAAGCAGGAATGTAATGTATTAGCAGAAGGCGAGTGCGCCAACGTGCTGCAGTTATTTGAAGATAAACCATTAGATTATGATGCATGGGATATTGATATGTTCTATATCGAAAAAATGCAGATTGTATCAAATCTAGTGTCAAGAAAAATAGTAGAAAATGGTGCAGTAAGATTGGTTATTCGTCAGGAATGGAAGATTAATAAATCAGTAATCAGCCAGGATATGATCTTATACAAGCATACAGGACGTATAGATTTTAAGACACATGTTGACTGGCAAGAAAGACAGAAGCTCTTAAAGACATCGTTCCCGGTAGATATTAGAAGTACATATGCTACATATGACATTCAATATGGAAATATCCGAAGAGCAAACAATTCTAACAGCAGTTGGGAACGCGCAAAATTTGAGGTTGTTGGACATCGTTTTGCAGACCTTTCAGAATATGGATATGGTGTCAGTCTATTAAATAACTGTAAGTATGGATATGATATTCACCAAAATGTTATGAGACTTACATTATTAAAAGCAGCAATCTGGCCGGATGTAAATGCAGATAAAGGTGAGCATGACTTTACGTACGCAATCTATCCGCATAAGGCAGATTTTGTTAAAGGTAACACAATAAAAGAAGCAGCAGATCTTAATCAGCCATTAGAAGCAATTAAAGGGGTGTTAGAACTTCCGTCAATTAATGGAAGTACAATAAAACTTACAGGTGCAAATGTGGAACTTGATGCATTTAAGAAGTCGGAAGATGGCAAATATCTGGTGCTTAGATTCCATGAATACGCAGGGGCAAAAGGTAAGATGAAGGTAGACTTAGGCTTTGATGTGTCTTGTGCATGCGAGAGTGATTTGATGGAAAGACCTATTGAAGAAATGAAGGAAGTTAAGAATAATCAGATCGAAGTAAAAATCAGACCGTATGAAATTAAAACCTACCTGATTCAGTTGTAGAAAATATGAGAAGGTGAGAGCAAATCTGATGATTGAACAGACAAAATCAGGGGAGAAAGGGACAATAAAGTGAAGGAAGAAAAAACAATTTATAAGAAACCTAAAATAGAAATTGTTATGTTAGATAAGACAGATATAATCACTACAAGCGATAAAGATACAGATGCAATAATACCTGATATTGAATGGTAAATTTCGATGTGTCAGAAAGGAGAAAACATTATGGCTAAAGGAATAGTCCAAAATGTGAAGAAAAAAGCAAAGAAAGCCGTTGCAGCTATTTTATCCGCGGCAATGTTAATTACTATGGTTGGTGGAGTAGAAATAGTTAGAGGACAAGAAGCAGATTTTTGCATGAGAGAAGGGGCTAGTGTACGTATAAATGCTAATACAGGAATCCGTTTTGCTGTTGAAATCAGTGGAAATACCAAAGAGATTTTATTTGATTCAAATAAGTTGAAAGAGAACGTTGAAGTGGGAATGATTATAGTTCCGGGAGACATTCTTGATTCAGTATCAGATACAACAGGAGATACAAATTATTTTGAAAAGATACAAGAAAAATATGGAAAGACAAAGGAGCAGATTGCGACACAATTTTCAAATTCTCAGTTTAGAACCGAAAATGGAAAAACAGTAGCAACGGCAGCAATTGTTAATATTAAAGACATAAATTATGCAAGAACTTATCAAGCGGTAGCGTATTATACATTAGATAAAGGAGAAACATACGTATATACAGAAAAAAGTGACAAGCGTACAATAGGCTTTGTGGCAGACAAGGCATTAGCGGACACTACGGATTATACCGATGACTTGGCAAAAACAGTGGGAAGCCTTTTGGAAAAATATATCAGGGTAAACAATGATTGCGATATGTCATGTGAACTTATAAATGGTGAAAAGTTGGATTTGTTTTCTACATACGCAAAGGGTTTAGATAACAGCAATCAGTTCAAATTTTCTGAAAAAAATAAGTCTGATAAATTAAAAATTGACGGAACAGAAATAAAGGCAGAAAAAGAAGGAAAAGCAACTGTTACAATGGAAGGCTATGAAGGACTGATAGATTTTGAAATTCCAGTAACAGTAGGAAAAAGCTATAAGGCGGAATTTACAGCTGCTAATGCATATTATAGTGCAAATTCTAACATAAAAGCAACAATGTACACACGTGAACAGATTGATTCATATGAAGGCAATATTCCACTTACAATAGGCGGAAGGGTAGCTCAAATAAAAGCTTCTGTTACTTTTACTGAAGATGAATGGAAGTCTGGTGGAGTAGTTACTCTTTATACTCAGCTCAATATGACAAAATCCCGTATCAAAGAATTGTTAGATGCAGGATATGATAAGTTAGTTATACCTTATTATTTGTATACAGATAATAATAATGGAGTTTCTATAACTGGCTATGATTATAAACCATGGAATACTGCAGAAAGAGAAAAATGGTCTGAATTTATTTATAGTTTACAATATGTATATGATTATTATGACAAATTGAATGGTACGGGTAGAGAAGATTTCTTGCTTAGATTATATCCTAGTAGTGCCGGCACATATGAATTATATATAGGTGATTGCGAAGTAACTACTTCTAAATCAATTTCTATGCCAGAGGTTATAGAAACAGAAAACTTAATTGGTAGTGCATTACCAATAACATCTAATACAAAAAGTGTTAGAAATGCAACTAATTCCAATACAGATTGGTCTATGTTTAGTAGTATTACAGCAAAGTATAGCAGTATTTTAGGAGAGTTGAGTCTTGAAACTTTAACGGATAATGTAGAGCCAATTACAGGTGATGAAGTTGTATATAAAGCAAGCAAGGATATAACATCTAAATATACTAAAGGCGGTTCGATTAAATTATATACACCTTTGGCAGTTAAAAAGACTGATATCGAAAGATGGATAGAGGAAGGTTATGAAAAATTAGAGATACCTTATTTTATTCAGTTAGGTACAAATGAGAATTATGGCGTACATACATATGCCATGGATAAGAAACAATATAGCGAATCTGTAAGTACAGGAGTATGGAATGTCGCACGTCTGGATTTGGAATATATTTATAAGAACTTTGATAGAATATGTGATGCAAAAGGAGATAACTATCTTTTACGCATTGAATTAAAGAAAGCTGGAAAGTATACGATTTATTTAGGCGATTGTAAAACAATGGCAGATGCTGCAGTTACATTAAATAATGGCGTATGTTTAGGCTGGGTAGATCCTACAGCGTACAATGGAGCTGTAGATTATGAAGTATCAACAAGCAATTATGTAAAAGAAAATCTGTTGATTGATAACAAGACAGCTAAGTGGTGTACAAAGATTTCTATTCCAAGTTCGGTATGGAATTCAAATGAAAATGCTATTCAAGCATTAATAAAACCGGAATTTAGTAAAGAAAAGGCTATTGAGTGGAAGAATGCAGGTTATAGTTCAGTAAGTATACCTTATTATATCAAGTCAAATGAAACGGGAAATTATTCATTTGTAAGTGATTATGATTGGAAGACGTTGTCAGCTGTTGCTAATAAATGGTCAACAATTGTAATACCGTTAGATTGTATTATAGATAAGTATGATAATTTTACTTCGTCTTGGTCATTTGCATTATACATTCCTAATTATGGTGATTATGAAATTTATTTCGGTGAAGGCGAGGTTGTGGCAGATAGTCTTAATTCTAAGGAAAATTTAGCACAATTAGTTAATCCGGGAACCATATATTATTGGGGCTCAGATGGAGAATGCAGTGGTAGTTATACAACAAATGTTACTGTAGCAGGAAGAGTTGCGGAATCATATGCAATAATAGAAGCAAAAGGCTTTGCAGGAGTAATTTCATATTATTATACTTTAAATTTTGACAAGTCACAGATTCAGGAATGGATTGATGCTGGATATACAGATTTTAAGATTCATTATTATTTGGAAGGAAATGTATCTGAAATTTATGGTCAGTATGATGATACGTATGAAACAGCATTACAGTGGACAAATTATATGCATGCAGAAGCACAGACCGGTGTTTGGACTGAATGTTATATATCTTTAGAAAATCTTTTGATTAGGTATGATGCTATTCAAAATCCTGGTGGTGAAAAATATTTATTCCGTATTAAACCTACAGCTGCTGGCACAGTAAAATTGGCTATCGGTCAGTGTGGTGTTTACAAAGAAGGAACAGAAGAAACTAAAGCTGTAGCGACTTATACTGATTCAGCAGTTGTCACAACAAAGAACATTGTTACTGATAGTATTGCTAATTATGATATTCTTATTCCTAAGAATGCTGGAAGTTATGTTAAGACAGCAGCAGAGGAATTGCAGCATTTTATTTATGAATCAACAAAAGCTACACTTAATATTGTTACTAAAGCAAAAGGTAATTACATTTCATTAGGAAATACTAAGGAATTAAGTAATGTTGGACTTTCTGTGGCTAAAGCTGTAAAGGGAACAGAAGGATATCAGATTAAGACTGTTGGAGACAATGTATATATTTATGCTGACAAAGACTTAGGGGTAGTATATGGTGTATACGGATACTTAGAAAGAACATTAAATTATGATTATTTCTATAAGGACGTATTCACAATCGACAAGAGTGAAACAGCTATGTTATATAACTTAGATGTTACGGATGTACCTGATTTTGCTACAAGAATTGCAGGTTACAGCGTTACAGACGAAAATGGCTGGTTATATGATTCAAAAGAGCGTCTTCGCGTTCGTATGGAAACATATATTGAAAATATGACAGGCGCTTTGGGATTGAACAGTAGTGGAGACCAGGTTGCGTATTCATTCCATAACAGTCTTAATTATTTGCCGGAATCAGAATATGGTACAGAAAATCCAAAGTGGTATTATCATATAGAAAAAGATAACAAAACACTGACACAGCTATGTTTTAATGCAAACGGTGATACGGATTCTAGAGAGCAGATGGAAGATATTGTTGCAGGAAAAATGTTTGAAACATTGACTACAACAAAATATAAAAATTATGACAAAATAGTATTTGCTGCAGTGGAAGATAATGAAGAATGGTGCGATTGCGATGCATGTAAAAAAGATTTAGCATCATATGGTGCAAAATCAGCATCAGTAGTCCGTTTCTGCAATAATGTGGCAGTTAAAGTTGAAAATATGCTTCGTGCAGCTAAGGATTCACGTGCTGAAACGTTTAAGTTAGTATTTTATGCTTACAATGCAGCTGAGGAAGCACCTGTTCTTACATCTACAGATGCAAAAGGAAATACTTCATATAGTTATAGACCGGAAATGAAATTGAATTATCATGTTACACCTTTGTATGCGCCAATTAATGCAGACTTTTCAAGGTCATTTAAGGCAGATACAAATAAAGCATATTATGAAAGTCTTAAAAAATGGAATATGATTGCTAACGAAGTTTATATGGAATCATACGATAGTTTCTTTAATAACCGTGGTTATTTACTTCCTTATAATTCATGGGATTCATTAAGTGATTTGTATAAAACAGCATATGAAAATGGTGTGACTTGGATGTATAACTTAGGACAGGAGAATAATTCTGTAAGTTCAGGTTTCTCGCTGCTTAAGGTATATTTAGAAACAAAACTTTCATGGGATGTTAATGCAGATGTTAGTGCTTTGACTGATAAGTTTTTTAAGGCTGTGTATGGTGAGGAGGCTGATACTGTTAAAGGTGTTTATAATAGTATAAAGACACATATGAATGGTTTGACAGCAGAGAATTTCTGGCCACAGGTTAATAGTACTGATAGAAATAATGATGGACATTTTAATGTGCTTGGTAAAACATTGATAGGAACAATAGACAATGACAATCCTGAAGTTGAAAATTGGGAAAAAACAGAATTAGTTAACTGGTATAATACATTGTTAAGCGCAGAACAGAGTCTTGAAAGTGCTAATCCTCAAGCTGCAAAATTCGTCAGATTAGAAGAAATGAATGTAATATCATTGTTAATGGAGTGTTACTATATAAAAATAGATAGTACAGAGATTACAGGAACAATAAAAAGAAAATATAATACATCGGATAGTGATTTTAAGAAATACAGAAATAAAATTAAAGAAATTGTAGAGGAATGGCAAATTAAGAATGCTGCAGAAAATGACTGGGCTATGGAAGATTATTTAACAGGACTTAACAATTAAAAAAATATGAAATATATGTAGGTCATATTGTACCTGACTATTGAAGTTGAACTGTAAAATATAGTGCTAAGCTATGGATTAAAATCTATGGCTTAGCATTCTTTAAATATTAAAAAAGACTAATAAAATGAAAAATATTTTGCTAAATTTGTAAAAACGGTTGAACATTATATTAATTACTGATAAAATATGACTAATATATAAATATAAAATCGAAGGAGGTATATCACATATGAAAAAAATGTGGTCAAAAGTAATAGCATTTGTTATGGCTGCGGTACTTATTTTTGAAATGGTTCCAGCTGGAGATTTGAGAGCGGAAACTCTAAGTACAGATGCTAAAATATCAGGTGGAAATTTTGATGCATGGAGTGGGGGAGCAGGATTATGGATTGGACATAATGGAGTATACGCAGACAGACTTTCAGTAGAAGGTGTTAGTAGTTTTGAAGGAGAGTCAGCATTTGCACATGTTACTATCAATCACAAGTTTGATGGTAGCGGAGATGTAGTGGATAATACTAAGCCACTTTTTGCAGAAAATAGTAATGATATGTTCTATACAAGTTATGCAACATTAGGAGTGACAGAAGATGAAGTCAGAGCATGGATTGCAGCAGGATATAGCAAGTTACAGGTTAACTATTATTATAAAGGTGAAAAAGATTTAAAAATTTATGCAAACTATGAAGGCGCAGTAAAAAATAATAGTTGGGCTGAATATTTATCATTAAATGCTGAAAAGAACAAATGGTCAACATTTGAAATAGCATTAGAGGATGTACTTTATAAGTATGATGAAAGCGCAAGCGATAATAATAACGGTAAAAAAGTTATGCAAGATATGAACTATTTATTCAAACTTTTACCGTCAGAAGATGGAACATATGAATTCTATATTGGCAGTGGTAAGGCTGTAAAGGAAGCTTTAGATACTAATGTTACGATGACAGGCAAGAATTTTGAAACATGGAGCAATAAGGCTGGTTATGGTGTTTCTGTGAGTACTGATCCTAATGCAAGATTGTTCGTAGAAGATATGGCTAGTTATAATGGCGAAAATGCTGTATGGCACGCAACAATCAATCATAAAGTGAAAACTGATGATACAACAGGTGAATTTAAAGAAAACAGCTTAGATATGTTTTATAATTACAAGCCTGAATTAAATCTTACATCAAGTACAATAAGCAGATGTATTGAAGAAGGATATAATACCCTAAGAATAAAATATTATTATTCAGGGACTAATGACTTGCAGATTAGAGCAGGTTATGAAGGTCAGGATGACAAGTGGAACTTTTATTTAGATGAAAATGCAAAGAAAGATAGTTGGTCAACTTTTGATATATCATTAGAAGATGTAAAAGTTTATGTAGATAAGAGTTTTTCAACTAGAAATTACTTATTCAGATTACAGCCAACAGATGATGGCGTATATAATTTCTACTTAGGAACTGCTGAAGTTGTAAAGGTAGAAGATGAACCTGAAACAACAACTACGAAAGAAGATGAAACAACAAAAGAACCAGAGACTACAACAACTACAAAAGCACCGGTAACAACACCAAAAGCTACACAAAAAGTTACAACAACACCAAAAGCTACTGTGAAAAAGACTACAGTAAGTGCAAAAACAAAGAAATTATCTGCAAAAAAAGTCAAACTTTCAATTAAGAAAGTATCAGGGGCTACTAAATATGATATACAGATTTCTACTACAAAGAACTTTAAGAAAGTTATTGTTAAGAAGACATCAAAGAAGACAAGTTTAACAATTACATCAAAGAAGCTTAAAGGAAAGAAAAATCTTTATGTTAGAGTAAAAGCATACAAGAAGATTAACAAAAAAACAGTTGGAAGCAAGTGGTCCAAGGTATATAAGATTAAAGTAAAATAATATATTAGAATATCAGACAGGACTTTGAAATGATTCGGAGTCCTGTTTGTTTTAATTCATTATTTTATTGTATATTTTAATGATAATATCTTATACAAACGAGCATTTTGCATAAGTTGATAAAAATAAAAAAGTAGTGTACAATTATACAAAATTAGAGATGGAAAAGAGGAAGATAAAATGCATCGTAGTAATATAAGCAAACAGCAGCAGATTATGAGAGGCATTATAGATAATAGCCCAATTTCAAAAAGAGAGTTACAAAAAGTTACAGGTATGAGTTGGGGAATGGTTTCAAACATTGTACACACATTAGAAGAAGAAAAATATATTATTCCATGTACAAAAGATACATCAAGTGTAGGTAGAAAAGCTGATAAATACGACATAAGAAGTGATGAACATTATTGTTTTGGCATAGATTTGAACTACAATGGATTGTCAGCGGTTGTTACAGATATGAAAGGCAGAGTAGTGGAACAACTTGATAGAATTTTTCAAATACGTGAAAAGGAATATGTACTGAACCAGATTTTTACAGTCCTTGATTTGTTTTTTGAGAGATATAAGGAAAAAGAAATTAGAGGAATTGGTTTTTCAGTACAGGGAATTTTGGATATTCATAAAGGTGTTTCAAATCTTATTTCGAGTATTAGCAATTGGGTGGACATTCCTTTAGTTGAAATGAGCGAAGAGAGATATCATGTTAGATGCTATTTAGAAAACGATGCTAACTGTATAATGAAATATGAAAGAATGTGTGGTTGCATGAGGGATAGAAATGTTCAGGAGGCAGTTCTTGTAACATATGATTCAAGTGTTGGTGCCGGTATGTCTATTATAACAAGAGGTCAGATATGCAGAGGAAATAATGGTTTGGCAGGAGAAATCGGATGTATGCCAACTAGCATAGATAACGATGGAAAATTTAGATATTTAGAAAGCTATGTTACTGTTGATGGTATGTTACGAGAGTATTTTAATCGTACAGGGGAGAATATAAATTATACAAAGTTTGAATATTTACTGACAATTGGTGACAATCATGCAACAAATATACTTATGGATATTGAACGTTGGTTTGGGATGGGAATGGCTACTGTGGTTAACATCTTAAATCCGCAGGTTTGCGTTTTGCATATGGTAGGAATAGATGGAAGATTAATTGCTACAGGTATAACAGAAATTATTAAAAAAATTAGTTATGACAAAAAAATAGAAGTTGCATTGTCTGTGAAAGGTCAGGAGGGTAAAGCTATTGGAGCGGCACTTACTGTCAGTGAGCATGCAATAAGACAAATGTAAAAAATAATTTGCTTAATTTATATATTTTAAAAAATCACATATTACAAAGGAGAGATTTAATTGCAATATTGCATTGAATCATAAATAGATTATGAAAAAGAAAAATTATATTATTTATAATGAAGGCGAGTACAAAAATCCACTAAAAGGTGAGTTTACACCTAATATTATGGCTTATTTACATGAAGATGAAGATGTAAGAGCAGCATTTGTTGTAGTTCCCGGTGGAGGATATAGAGGTGAAGCTATAACAGAGGGTGAATTTATTGCAAAGAAATTTTATGATAAAGGATATAATGCTTTTGTATTGTCTTACACAAACCTGGTATATGAAGATACCAGACTTATGAAGATGCCATTAGCTGATATTTCAAGAGCCATAACCTATGTTAGAAAAAATGCAGATAAGTTTCATATTGATACAGAAAAAGTTTCGGTATGTGGATTTTCTGCAGGAGGTCATTTATGTGGCAGCATTGCTGTTCATTATAATGACCCTGAAATACGACCTATAGGTGAATATGAAGGCATCAGCAACAAGCCTAATACAGTAATATTATCATATCCTGTTATTACATCAGGAGAATTTGCACATAAGGATTCTATATGTGCTTTGGTAGGAGATAATCCAACAAAAGCTGAACTGGATTATTTTTCATTAGAAAAACATGTCACAAAAGATACACCATCGACATATATATGGCATACATCAACAGATGAGCTTGTTCCGGTAGAAAATTCTTATCTTTTTGCACAGGCATGCCAAAAAAATAAGGTTGCATATGAATTGCATATTTATGGTAAAGGTGCTCATGGGTATTCACTAGCGAATGAGCAGTGGGCTACAAATGATATTGATATAAATGGCGATTATATAATGAATCAGTGGTTTTCGTGTATGCAGTATTACATAGATAATGAGTTGGCTTTTCCTGAAGTTATGGGAGGAATGAAGATGCCAAAGGGAACAGATTATAGACAGGTATGGCGTGAAAATGAGATGAATGCTGTTTATGAAAGAGAAGCCAATTTAGAGGTTGCGATGTGGCCTGATATGGTAGATAAATGGTTGAAGAATATTTATAATAGATAGAAACAAAAACTCAGGAATAGCATTTGCTTCCTGAGTTTTTGCTTAAATTATTTATTATAAGGAACTACCAAAACGCCCTCACCCGGAGCTAAGGTATAGCTAAATGTGTTATGTGACAAGTTTACAGTTTTGTTTGTTAAACATTCTTTTGTTCCATAAAGTGATGCCTTATTCATATTTTCAAGTTCTAATGAAACATTGGCATCCTCAGTCT
The DNA here is from genome assembly GCA_964461415.1 of uncultured Eubacterium sp. Classification (GTDB taxonomy): domain Bacteria; phylum Bacillota; class Clostridia; order Lachnospirales; family Lachnospiraceae; genus Eubacterium_G. The sequence goes on along the minus strand of CAYWUE010000007.1, from coordinate 17,476 downwards.
CTTCGGTATCTTCTCTATCATAGAAGTTTACAATATAGTAAGCTTCATTACCGTCTTTATCTTTAAGAAGAGTAATCAAAATTCTATTATCTGTAGTTACATTTGTTAATAATTTTGAATCTTTATATATGTCATCTGTGTGAGCGGCAATAGGAGAAAATGCTCCTGATGCAAAGTCATTTTCATCGTTTGTCATTGGAGAAGTAGAAACATAATCATAGTGCTTAAATGCATTTTCTAATGATTGAACTTCGTTATTTGCTGCTTGTGCCTTATAATACATATCAGAAGGATTCATATCTTCATCTAAGAGACCTACATCATATCCACCATTTGCAGGCTTATATAAGAAATATGCATAGGAAGTTGAACCATATGCTAAAGCTGTATTGACCTGAAGTCGGATTCCGTTTTCTCCGGAATCATGATACTGTAAGTATTCATCACCTAAACATGATAAAATAAATGTATGTAAATCAGCATCATTTTCGATTGCTTTTTTTGCAATAAGTTCATAGTTGTATAACCACATGGTATAATTATTACTCTGGAAAGGATAATAATCTACTGACAAAAGCTTCGGACCTGACAGTTTGTTCATAAATTCATTACAATATGTATCAAGATATGAAGAATAGCTGTCTGTTTTTAAAACAGAAGTTGTATCAGCATAAATTGGAAACAAATTACAAAAATAAGGAATGTTTGAAAAGCGGCTTTCAAATCCTGAAATGTATTTTGCATAATCTGATATAGCCGGAGCAGAAGGTTCATCACCTGCAAAAACTCCTACAATTGTATCTTTATATTCATCATAGTCAAAATCAAAATCCTCATATACATTTTCTGTAAAGTATCCATTACCTTCTGAAAGATAAACAGTCATGTTATTTTCTTTAGCTAATCTAAGTGCTTTTTCTGTGGCGTTTTCATCTTTAAAATCCTTAGGTTTTCCAACGTAATAAGCATCTGTTTTTACGATTTTATCAATAGTCTTTTCAGTTAATTCGCTCCAATTGTCATATCTGGTATAAAAATCACCGTTAGCTAACATTACATTATTTAAATTACATTCTGCATAGGTTTTGTAATTTTCTTCAGTTGGCTCCGGACACCACCATGCTGTACGGATAATCACATCATCTTTTGAATAAGTTGGAAGAGTGCTGTTAATACCGGTATATTTTCCACAACCTGCAAAAACACTGGCACAAAGAGTTGTAGTCAATATAAGTGAGCATATCTTTTTTTTCTTCATGTATAAAATAACCTCCTATGGTTTGATAATTTAATTAGTGAAATAATTTCTAAAAAATCACTAATTTTTATTTAGTCTAATAATATCAGAGAATGATGAAACTGTACAGTAAAATAAATTTCTGAAAAATATATATTAAAATTAATATGCTAAACTTAATATATTAATTTTCTACAAGCTAAATATACAAAATTTTCACAAGATAAATATCAAAAATAAATGTATTAATTTTCTATATTTTCTTGAAATCTTTGATACATTTTAAAACATAGTATCCATAAACTAAAATAATACAAATTCCACTTATTATGCTACTAAACAGTTCAAAGCCAAAGCCGCTGCATCTTGAAAAACTTAAAATATAGGCTATTAATTTACCAAAAAGCAAACTTATAATTAGCCAAAAAAGTGGTTTGATAATATTATCAACAGCAGAAAAAGTGAATTTGATTTTTTTATGGATATAGTAGCAGTGAAGCAGTGGGATTGCTAAATTGCTTATTAATAGACCGATAAAAAATCCCTGCATACCCCAAATGGGAACTCCGAACCATATAGAGATAAGTCGTATAACAACACCTATTACATTGTGAATGAAAGCAGCATTAGTTAGAGCTAAACCATGAAGTATAGAACCCATAGTGATAGACATATACATAAAAGGACAAAGAAAAGAAAGGGCGATAATGTATTGTCCGGCAATATATTGTCCAAAAATTTTTGTGCCTATAAAATCACCATAAAAGATAAAAATTCCGGTGCAAAAAATACCGGTCATCATTGAAAACCAAATAGAGTATTCGGTAGTTTTTATAATTGAATCGTTGCTGTTTTTTGTATTTGCACTGGCGATGGTTGGAAGTAACATTGTAGAAACTGATGTATTTATAGCAGATGGAAATGTTATAACTGGCATTGCCATACCAGTTAAAATACCATATATGCTAAGGGCCTCACTTTTGGATAAACCACTTTTTAAAAGTGCACCCGGAAAAATTACTGCTTCAATGGTCTGTAAAAAACTAAGCATAATTTTATTAAGAGTAAGTATGTAGGAAACAGAAAAAATTTTCTTTGAAGTCCTAAAAAAATTCCTTAGATTAATACGAAAAAACTTTTCACCACAAATTGCAATCATACAAAATACCATGCCAAAAAATTCTGAAATAATCATTGAGTAAACAGCTATTAGTGGTGTAATAGCAATATTATTTTGACTCCACACATTCCATAAAATAAATAAAGCCAAAACTTTTATGAGTTGCTCAAATACTCCGGACCAGGCAGGTACAAAGGTTTTTTTAAGACCAAGATAATATCCGCATATACAGGCGTGTATTGTGGCAGGCGGTATGCTAAAAGCTGCGTATTTTAGTAATTCTTTACAAGCGTCATTTTTTATAATTAGGTTAGAAATAGAACCGGCAAAGCAATATAAAATACCAAGTGCTATTACAGAGAAAAATAAGGACATGATAAGGCTGCTTAGAAGTACTAGGAAGGACTCTTTTTTGTTTTTGCTCTCAGCTACAAAACGTGATACAGCAATCTGAATACCACCACAGCTTAAAGCAACAAAAAAGGCAAGCATAGGAAAAATTAATTGAAAAATCCCCATGCCTTTTGCACCTATTAAGTTAGAAAGGAATATTCTATATAAGAAGCCTATTATTTTTCCTAAAAGGCTTGCGACAGTAATTATTATTGTACCTTTAATAATTGGATTTTTGTTAAACATAGAAACCATCAAAAATCTGCTTATTTAAAAATATTCAAAAGATGTGTAAGTATGATTGAAAAATAAAATAGGAGAACAAAATGATTTATTTAGATAATGCAGCAACTACAAAAATATGCAGCAAGGCATCAGCTGCAATGGAACCTTATCTTAGAAGTGAATACGGTAATCCCTCGGGCATATATTCCATTGGAAGAAAAGCAAAGGAACAGATAGAGAAAGCACGTTTTAATATAGCTAGAGCGCTAAACTGTCAACCGCAAAATATATTTTTCACATCAGGTGGAACAGAGTCGGACAATTGGGTTTTAGACAATAGTGCGTATATGGGAAATCATATAATAACCTCAAAAATAGAACATCATGCTATTTTAAATAAATGTGAACAGTTAGAAAATGAAGGGATAAAAGTTACCTATGCTGATGTGGATAAAACAGGTATTGTTGACGTTAACCAGATTGAAAGAAGTATTACAAATGAGACATCTTTGGTGTCAGTTATGTATGCTAATAATGAAATTGGAACGATTGAACCGATAAAGACTATATCAAGAATTACTCATAGAAAAGGAGTAATATTTCATACTGATGCGGTTCAGGCTTTTGGTCATATTCCAATAGATGTGGGGAGAATGGGAATTGATATGCTAAGTGCAAGCAGCCATAAATTTAATGGACCAAAGGGTGTGGGTTTTTTGTACGTTAAGGAACCGGAATGGATGTTTCCGCTGATTTATGGTGGCGGACAGGAGCGTGGAAAACGCAGCGGAACAGAGAATGTGGCTGGCATAATCGGAATGGGAACAGCAGCCTATGAAGCCATGTGCAAAATGAGAGCCAATTATAATAAAGAAAAAGGACTTAGAGATTATCTTGTAAGTAGGGTTTTGAATGAGATTCCAAATACAAAACTTAATGGAAATATAGTAAATAGATTGCCGGGAAATGCTAATTTTACCTTTGACGGAGTAAGTGGAACTGAGTTGGTAGTTTTTATGGATAAGGCAGGCGTGTGCATTTCGGCAGGTTCAGCCTGTGCGGCTTCAGCAGATAAACCGTCTTTTGTTATTTTGGCAATAGGTGTTCCAAAGGATAAGGCATATGGGACTATAAGAATAACGATAAGTCATGAAAATACAAAGGAAGAAATAGATTACACAGTCGAAAGATTAAAAGAGGGTGTAAAAATACAGAGGAACAAAGAATTAACACTTTAACGAATTAAAACGTTAATTAAACAATGTAAAAATTGTTGACAAAATGTGTTTAAGGGGATAATATTATTAAATATATTTTGAAAACACAGGAGGATTACATTATGAAGAAAATTGTTAGTCTTTTACTTGTTGCAGCACTTGCAGTTACAGGTTTAGTTGGATGTGGTAGCAACAATGACAGTAAGAGTACAGGAGAAAATGTATTTAAAATAGGAGGTTCAGGTCCGTTAACAGGTGGTGCAGCAGCTTATGGTGATGCAGTTAACAAAGGAGCTCAGATAGCAGTAGATGAAATAAATGCCGCTGGTGGTATTAACGGTGTTAAGGTTGAATGGAAATTAGAAGATGATGAACATGATGCAGAAAAAGGTGTTAATGCCTACAATAACCTTAAAGACTGGGGCGCACAGATTATTATGGGAACAGTAACAAGTGCTCCATGTATTGCAGTAGAAGCAGAAGCAGCTAATGATAACATGTTCTTGATTACACCATCAGGTACAGCAATTGATTGTATTTCAGGAGATAATGCATTCCGTATCTGTTTCTCAGATCCGGCACAGGGAACAAAATCAGCAGAATATATTGGAAAGAACAAACTTGCTACAAAGATTGCTATTATTTACGATAGTTCTGATCCATATTCAGCAGGTATTCAGGAAACATTTAAGGAAGAAGCTAAGAATCAGGGATTAGAAGTAGTGTCAAGTGAAGCATTTACAGCTGACAGCAAGACAGACTTCAAGGTACAGCTTCAGAAGGCTAAAGAAAGCAATGCAGAATTGTTATTCTTACCTGTATATTATCAGGAAGCATCATTAATTTTACAGCAGGCTAAAGAAATCGGATTTGCTCCAAAGATTTTTGGATGTGACGGTTTAGATGGTATTCTTGGTGTTAAGAACTTTGATTTATCATTAGCAGAAGATGTTATGCTTCTTACACCATTCGCAGCAGATGCTCAGGATGAAGCAACACAGAACTTTGTAAAAGCTTATGCTGAAAAATATAACAACGAAACACCAATGCAGTTTGCAGCAGATGCTTACGATGCAATCTACACAATTAAGGCAGCTATTGAAAAATCAGGTGCTACACCTGATATGTCAGTTTCAGATATATGTGATGCATTAAAAGGTGCTATGACAGAGATTGAAGTAAAAGGTCTTACAGGTACAATCACATGGTCAGAAGAAGGTGAACCAAACAAAGAACCAAAGGCTGTAATCATTAAAGATGGTGCTTATACAGCAATGTAATTAATTATAAAATTTAATATAAATACCATATATGGTATTAGAAAAAAGGCTTTGACATAGTTCAAGGTCTTTTTGTTTGGTAATACTTTTTGTAATACTTTTACAATATTTTATTGACTTTGTATCACGTGATGATATAATAAGGATAAATAGTATCATAATATAGTAAAATTCAGTGAAAGGAATAGGAATATTTATGAAAGCAGTAGTAATTGAAAAACCAGGATGTGTATCATTACAGGAGATGGAAATACCTACACCACCGGAAGGATTTGCCAGAGTTAAGGTTAAGGCAGCAGCAATCTGTGCTACAGACTTAGAAGTATTAGATGGAAACATTGCAGCTAATTATCCATTGGTACCTGGCCATGAATGGAGTGGTATTGTTGATGCAGTTGGAAGTAAGAAAGATGAAGCTTGGGTTGGAAAGAGCGTTATCGGAAGCAATGATGTGGTATGTCTTACATGTGATGCATGTCGTAGTGGTAATTGGAGATATTGTAAGGATTTTGAAGAAATCGGATTTAAGAGAAATGGTGCATATGCAGAATATGTTATTGTACCTGTCTATGGTTTATGCGAAAAGCCTGAGAATGTTTCATTTGTTCATGCAGCACTTTGTGAACCACTTGGGGTTGCTCTTGGAACAATGGAAAAATCAGGAGCAAAATTTGGTGACACAGCTTTAATCATGGGTGCAGGTTCTATTGGGCTTTGTACACTCGCTGTTGCAAAAGCCATGGGACTTAGAGATATAGTTGTTTGTGCTACTACTGACAAGCGTTTGAAAGTGGCTAGAGAAATGGGAGCATCTCATACTATAGCAACTAGAGAAAAAGATTTGATGGAAGAAATGAAGAAGATTCATCCTAATGGAACAGATGTTATCATTGATGCAACAGGTATTGAAGAATGTATTCAGCAATGTCTAAAACTTGCAAAAAAAGGTGGCGCAGTTGTTCTTGCAGGTTACGGAAGAGGCAAGGTTATGAATATTAGAATTGATGATATTCATGTAAATAACCTTAGACTTATCGGTGCCGGAAATAATTGGAACCAGCATAAAAAAGCTATTACATATATGGCTGATGGTCTTATTAATATTGAACATTTTGCAACAAATCTTATTAAATTAGAAGATTTTGCAGAAGGATTTGAAATGGCTAGAAAACGTCCGGAAGGATTTTTGAAAGCGGTGTATGTAAATGACTAATGACAAGTATGTTATAGGCATAGACTTGGGGACATCTTCGGTAAAAGCGATTGTTGAGAAATCAGGAAAAGTCATTGAAAAATATAGAGAAATCTATGACAGCAAGGATTGTGACGGATGGTGGAAAGGCATTTTGACAATTGCTTCAAAGGTAGATTGGAACAAAATTTCGGCTATTGGTTTATCATCACAGGTTGGAACTTATATTATCAATGAAACAGACATAATCGAGTGGAGTGATACAAAGGCAAAAGAGGAATTAAGAGAAGTAATTGAGAGTTATCCTAAAATGAAGTTTATTGAAGAAATCTCAATGCCTCATCCAGAGATTGTTTCTTATCCTATACCTAGATTAAAATATATAAAGAAAAATTATAAGAACATTCAAAAAGTATGTCAGCCAAAAGATTTCCTTTGTGAAATGCTTACAGGTCAGTATGTGACAGATAAATATTCCTGGAGAGGATTAGCGAATGGAACTTGCGGTAAATACAGTAGATTTTTCTTGGATGAACTAGGAATAGACGAAAAGGTATTACCTAAGATTATGGATAATAATAAGCCGGTTGGATACACCAGAAATATTTGTTTTGATTCAGAAATGATTGAAAGAGCTTTTGATTGTAATAGGAATAATCAGACAGGTAAGAATATGGTTGCAAAAAACTTTAAAATTCCGGCAGGAATTCCGGTTTTTGTGGGACTTAATGATTTTTATGCTTCAATATTAGGCCTGGGCGTATGCAACGCAGGTGATGCTTTTGATATTAGTGGAACTAGTGAACATATTGGTGTGATTGGCAGTGAACTGACTAAAGACACTAAGATGGTTTCATCTCCATATTTTGACAATTTTGTACATTATGGAGTGACAGGTTCTAGTGGCGCATCACAAGATTTTGGGTTAGATGTATTTGGTTATGACAATATTATTCTGAAAGAATGCATTAAGGAAAAGACACCGATATTTTTACCTTACTTAAATGGTGAGCGAGCTCCTATTTGGGATGGAAAAGTACGTGGAATGTTTTATGGCATAAATTCCGGATGCACTAAGGAACAGATGGCTTACGCAGTCTTAGAAGGTGTTGCTTTTAGTCTTTATCATATTTATGAATATATGGATAAACCAGAGATTTCTAGTATAAAGATTTCAGGCGGTTCATCTGTTAATATGACGCTTAATTATCTGAAAGCAGAATTATTTGGCGTGCCGGTTTATACCATGAAAGAAAATGACACATCGGCTTTTGGTGCATGCATTGTGGCTGAGGTAGGAATAAAAAATTATAATTCATATAATGAAGCTACCGCAGAAATATGTAACATAAAGCAGGAAATAAAGCCGGATGGCAGATTTAGAGATATTCTAATTAAAAGATATGAAGTATATAAAACTTTATATCCAAAAATTAAATAAAAAATAATTCACAAAACAAAATAAATAAAGGCATTGAAAAAATCTATATACTGATAACGAGTATGTCAGATGCTTATATTTTGAAAAAGTGATTTATAAATAATATATAACACAGGAGGGAAAAAGACAAAATGAAGTGTGTAATTATAGGTGCAGGAAAAATTGCAAGAGGATTTATTGGACATTTGTTATATTTAAGTGACATTCCTTTTACTTTTATTGAAAAGGCAGAAGTATTAGTAGACTTGATTAATGAAAGAAAAGAATATACAGTAAATATTCTTGGAAACAGTGATAAGAATTGCGTTGTAAAGAACGCATCAGCTATTTGCCTAGATGATGAGGAAGCTGCAGCAAAAGCTATTTCAGAAGCAGATGCAGTATTTACATCTGTAGGTGGAAAGAATCTTACAGCTATTGTTCCAATCATTGCAAAAGGTGTTGAGTTAAAGGCTAAAAATGGTGGAAATCTTAACGTGGTTACTTGTGAAAACTGGAAACTACCGGCAACGATTTTAAGAGATGGTGTTATGGAAATTTTGGAAGGTGATAGCAAGGAATATTGTGAAGAAAATGTAGGATTTACAGAAGCAGTTATTATGCGTTCGGCTATTGAATCACCTAAGGAACTTTTAGAAAAAGATCCATTAATCGTAAATGTTCAGAATTTCTGGGAACTTCCGGTTGACTCTTCAAGAATCGTAGGTGAATTTCCTGAAATTCAGGGCCTTAAAAAGATTGAAGCTTTCACAGGTTTCTTAGAAAGAAAATTCTATACATACAATGCAGCTAATGGCACTACATCATATCTTGGTGCATTATTAGGATATGAAAAGATTGCAGATGCAGCTCATGATGAAAGAATTTTGAAGATATTAGATGGTGTTTATAAAGAAACAGCTACAGCTCTTTCAAAGAAGCACAATTTCCCATTGGATGAACAGATGGCATTTACACTCACATCAAAGAACAAACTTCAGGATTATACAATAGTTGACTTTATTGAAAGAAATGCAAGAGATCCATTGCGTAAATTAGGCAAGGATGACAGATTAGTTGGTTCTGCAAGATTAGTAGAAGAATATGGTATCCAGCCAGATAATTTGTGTATCGCTATTGCGGCAGCAATCTATTATGTAAGCCCTGGTGATGAATTTGCAGAAGAATTAGTTAGAATGAGAAAAGAAGAAGGCATTGATGCTATTTTAAGTAAGGTTTGTAGTCTTGAACCTAACGGAAATCTTGGAATGTTAGTAAAAGAAAAAATTGCTTTGCTTAAAGAGTGGGGCTGGATTAAAGAATAATTTTTTAATTAAATTTGTATGATTTAGGCTATTTGAAGAATGACAATTAGTCAGATTTAATATAAAAATTATAAGTTTAATAATAAGAAGAATGGAGTTTTTACAGTGAATAAAATAGCAGTAGTCGGCGCCGGCAAAACAGGTAGAGGTTTTATTGGCAGACTTTTAAAAGAAGATAATAAAGAAATACTCTTTATCGATGAAAATGAAAATTTAGTTTCAGAATTGAATGAAAAAGGTAGTTTTGATGTTAATTTCTTTGGAAATGTAAGAGAAAAAATGACTGTTGATAATTATAAGGCAGTTACTTGGAAGGATGCAGATTTATCAGATGTAGAAGTGGTTTTGGTTTCAGTTGGTGGAACTAACCTTGAAAATGTTGGGAAAAATCTTGCAGAAAAATTGGATGCAGACAAGCATTATTACATAATTACAGCTGAAAATGCTTCACATCCATCAAAAACTTTAAGAGAAGCAATTGGAATGGACAATATTTCTGTTAGTGAATCGACAGTATTTTGTACAACTATTGAAGAAGATGGACTTTCAATTAATTCAGAAAATTATCCATATCTTCAGTGTGATGCAGACCTTTTAGACGGATATATACCGGATATAAAAGGAATTAAGCCAGTACATGAGTTTTCTAATTTCCTTACAAGAAAGTTGTATACATACAATGCTGCAAGTTGTGTGATAGCATATATCGGATGGTACAAAGGATATAGCTGTTATGGTGATGCAGCTAATGATGAGGAAATTCTTGAATTATTAGATGCCAATTATGAAGTGACTAACAAAGTACTTTGTCAGGAATTTGGTTATGAAGAAGAAGAACAGAAGGAATTTGCATTATTATCAAAGAAGAAATTCTGTGATAAGACTATTGTGGATACAGTTGCTAGAAATGGCAGACAGCCACAGAGAAAATTGGCAGCTGCTGAAAGAATTATGGGACCTCTTTGCCTGATTCATAAGTACGGAGAAGATGCAACGGTGTTAGAAAAAACTGCAGCAGCAGGTATACTTTATGACTTAGATGATGAGTGGAATGAGATTAAAACTAATAAATCTACAGAAGAAATTTTGAAAGAAATTTGTGGTGTGGAAAAAGGAAGCGAAATCTTTGAAAATATCATGAGAGAAATAGAAGTTATGAAGAAGTAACTTAAATTTACAACTAAAATAACAGGAAAAGGAGATGCATATGAATAAAAGTGCAACCCCGAAGGAATTTTTAAATTGTTTAAGAATACAGATTGTGCCGGATTATCATGAAGAGCAGAGAATAGATGCGATTGTAGATTTTTGTAAGAAATATCGATTTGATAACGCAATGCTTTTTATTAATGCTGAGGAGTATAATGTAGGACATATGACTAAGGAAGAGGCAAAGCCTTGGCTTGAAACTATGAAAAAGGCAAAGAAAAAGCTGATTGATGCAGGTATTTCTGTAAGCCTTAATCCTTGGATGGAAATTGGACATTTAGACAGAGGAAGAAAATTAAGAGAAGGACAGAATTTCGTCACACAGGTTGATTTTAACGGTCAGGAATGTGAGATGGTAGCATGCCCTATGGATGAAAACTGGCGTGAGTATTTCTTGGATTTTTATAAGTATATTATAAAGGAAATAGAGCCGGATGTTGTATGGGTAGAAGATGATTTCAGATTGCATAACCATGGAACTTTGGAATATGGCGGATGCTTTTGTAAACATCATATGAAGGCATTTAATGATAAGCTTGGAACAAGTTATAGCAGAGAAGAATTTACAGATTTACTTTTTAGAAAAAATCCTGATGAAAAAGTAAAACAGGCATTTTTGGAAGTTAATAGAAAGTGTATGGCCGATTTGGCTAATGAAATTGGGAAAGCGGTACATTCACTAGGACTTGGAACTCAGATAGGTCTTATGTCATCAATGCATACAAGACATTGTATGGAATACAGAGATTGGGAAGCTATTCATGATGGCCTTGCTATGGGTGGAGAAAAAATCAACAGACTTCATCTGCCATTTTACTGGGAAGATATTAGTACAAAGAAATATTATTATGAATTTAATAAATATTCATTTGTATGTCGTGGATATTTACCACAAGGCACCAGAGTGCTTCCGGAACTTGAAAATGGTTCGTTCTCTAAGTTTGCAAAGGATGCAGCCTCGGTTAGATTTGAGCTAGAATCATCTATTCCATTAGAAGTAGAAGGTATGACATATGACATATTTGACTTTGTTGGAAATGGTCCGGTAAATGCTCTAGGCTATGGTCAAGAAGTAAAAAAGATACATAATTACATGACAGCAGTAATGCATAGTGGATATAGTTACAATAACTTAGAAGGAATTACAATTCTGTTAGATGAAAAGAATTCTTACAACAGACCTATAAAGAATTCATTTTATGATATGATGCCAGACCAGTATGATTTTGGCTCGATATTGCAGGGACATGGTATTTCAGCTAAGTGCAGTAAGGAGAAGGAATTTGAAAATGAAATTCTTGTATTAGCGGCAGGTGGTGTTTATAACTTTACTGATGCTGAATTGGAAAAGATGTTTATAAATAATAATATTATTCTTGACGGAAAAGCAGTGGAATTATTGATAGACAGAGGTCTTGGATATCTTGTTAATGCAGATAGCTATAAGGTTTATATCTCTGATGTAGATATTCAGTCATACGAACAGGTAGAAGATGGAATTATAGTAAATGATATTCCGGGTTACAGGGCATCAGCATTCAGCAGAACAGGAAATTATGTTGCTATATCATATAATGATGAAGTTATTCCAAAGAGTAGAATATATGATAACGTAGGAAATGAATTAGGTTTAGGAATTACTGAGATTAATGGAAATCTGATTATTCCATATGAAGTGGACAAGTTCTGTATGGATCAATTACATCCTCTTAGACAAAAGTTAGTATGCGATTATGTCAATGAACAGAATAATGTTGTAGCAATGACAGAACAGCCTAATATTTTCATTTATTACTCACAGGCTAAAGAAAATGTTGTTATTATTGTAAATCCAACTAATGATACAATGGAAACAACTAAATTCAAAATTAATAATGTTGATATTAGTGAAATTACAGAAATAAAACGTGATGGAACATATGAAAAGGTTGATTTTACAGTAGATGATGAAGAATTTATAGTAATAGACGAATATTTCCTGCCTTTGACTACTAAAACATTTATTGTTAAATAATTAAAAAAATGGGACTTAAAAATACTTTTGTTGGAAATGATAGTAAGCACTTCTGATTGAAGTGTTTTGAGTCCCATTTTGAGTTTATTAGTATAAGACAAATACTACTTGCTATAGATATATCTTTCACCTGGAGCAAAGATTTTGTAATTCTGAACCGGATTGATATCCTCTATGTCGTCTATAAAATGTGAAATTCTAATACAGTTCACATCATATAGGTCATAGTGCATTGGTACGATTATATCAGCGCTGGCTTCTTTTGCTAGAACAATGGCCTCTTCGGATGTGAAATTGCCGATAATATCATCAATATACCTTTTAAAGTAGCTTCGTCCATTTACAGGTACAAGGAGTATATCTACGCCCTTAAGTCTTTCAACTAATCCATCATACAGACAGCAGTCTCCGGCGTGATAAACTTTTGTTCCGTCAAAATCAAAAATATATCCCATTTCTAAATAATTACCATTAGCATCTGTATGTAATTCTTCATGAGCAGATGGAATAGGTGTCACTACAAAGTTGTCTAAATTAATTGAATTATCAGAAATGGCTGCAACAATGTTATCAGCTGATACTCCATATGATTCAATTGTTTTAAACATTGGCTTTGGAACGATAAATTTACATGTAGGATTAATTTTTGCAACTACCGATATTGTGTCAGGATCTGAGTGGTCAAAATGTTCGTGGGTACAAAATACATAATCCAAAAAATCCAAATCACTAGGTGAGATAGGAGCATCGTATTTACGAATCCATTTAACACGATTTGTGCAACAATTTCTGTCGACGTAATCACTGAGATAACCGTCTACCATGATACATGAGCTCGTTGATTTGATTATAAAACCTTCCTGACCTAAATAGAAAAGTGCTATTTCTTTTTCAGATAGGGAAGTGTTAAGAATAAGTTCTTTTAATTCGTTCATTTTAAATTCCTTTCTACAAAATATTGGTTTAAAATGATTATATCATATCATGATAAGAAAAACATTAAACATTTAAAAAGAATTTGTTATATGATTAAAAGTGGCTTATAAGTAAATTGATATATAATCAAAAAAGAGTTGCCGGAAATAAATGAAAATAATTTGCAACAAAAGTGGCTTATAGGTAAATTGATATATAATAAAAATAAGTTGTACAAATAATGTTAAAAAAATTTATGTGTAGAAATTTTAGTGGTAAAAAATACAAATATTTATGAAAAATGAATAAAAAAAAAGAATAAAAATGTAAAATAATTATATTGAAAAATAAATGACGAAAGAGTAAACTTTTAAATATACGTGTTGAGTAATACATAAGATGAGAATTAATTATTTAATGAGAGGGTGTACTTATGAGAAAAGATATTAATTATGAAGCTCCTAAGATGGAAATTAATTATTTTGAGTTAGCAGATGTGATTACAACATCGCTTAATGGTCAGGAAACCGGTGATGGCACAAACATTGACGGTAGTGAATTTAATTGGGATTAAGAAAGGAGTAATACATATGAGAAAAAATATCGCAAAAATTATGGCAGCAGTAATGATTATGATGAGTATTACAGTTGCACCATTTGGAAATACAAAAGAAATAAAAGCAGAAAATAGTTATTACACAGAATCGATGAACATTACAAATGATGCACCAAAGCCTACAGGTACGGGACATGAAGATTGGATTTTTGCAGGTTGGTACAGTGATAGTGAATGCAAGACTCCAATTGAAAACAAAATAGTCGGAGATAGTGCGTATGCAAAATTTGTTTCAGCAGATGTTTTGAGCGTAAAATGTCAGTCATTAAAAGATGTAAGTTCAAGTGATGAAACAACAAGTATGAGAATAATTACGACTGTTGATAATCTTAATTATAGTGAAGTTGGATTTAAGATTAAAGTTGGAAATAATGAAAAAGAATATAGTACAACTACTGTTTATAAAAAAATAGTTACAAATGATGATAAAAATAAATTTGAATATGAAGCAAGTATTTTTGACACAAGCTCAACATATTTTGCAACAGTTACAATGACTAATATTCCAAATAAGGGATTTACAAAAGGAATATATATAACTCCATATTGGAAAACATTGGATGGAACTACTGTTTATGGCGTAGGCAGATATGCAAGAGTAGAAGATAGCTACTATGATGGTGGCAAGACAGTTATAAATGTACCGGTTAGATTATATACAGATAAGAATGTTGCTGCTGGTAAGATTACTGTAAATTATGACAAAGATAAATATACATATATTGGCTCAGAAGATGGTGATTTAGGAAACATTTTTGATGAAATATATGTCTATGATAATGGTGATGGAAAAGTAACGTGTGTAGGTAATGTTTCACCTATTAATGATATAAAAGCAGATGGCTTACTTGTTTCATTACGTTTTGCAAGAAAAGACTCTTCAGATGAAACATATACATTTAATGTAGATGGTGAAGAATTTGCAAATTATGAAGGTGAATTTGTATATACATCAGGAACAACATTTGATGTTTCAAATGTTACACATAAAGCTATCAATAAATAGGTTATTTAGATATAAATAGGAAGTTTCTTTATAAAAAAGTGAAGAATAATGTTTATAACACAGTTGTAGAAAATGTCTGCAACTGTGTTTTTTATGTTACTAAGAAATATTTATGACGTTTTTCCAGTGGTGATATGCCATCTTCTAGGTAGACAAGTGAGATAATAAAACTTGTTACTTAGGAGTATATTCTATCATGCGTCAGTCAATTATTTATTTAATATTAAGAATTAAATAATGTCAAAGATATATGAAATTTCCTTATGGTATTCATTGTTAGCTTTGCATATTGGTGATGGAAAACTTGCTATATTAATGGAATCGGGATAGAATTGTGGTTCAAAACATATTGCTTCTTTTTCTGAATATGTATGACCATGTTTACCGTTTTTAACATCAGTATAATTTCCACTGTAAATCTGAATTCCAGGATAATCTGTGTACATTGTCATCTGAATTCCTGTTTTAGTTGAATGAATATCAATGGCTTTTGCAAGATTATCATAAAAATCTGTCTGATTGATACACCAGTTATGGTCGTATCCTTTGGCAGATTTTAGAGTATCATAATCTACATTTATATCTTTTCCGACAGCCTTAGTTATTCGAAAATCCATTGGAGTACCTTTGACAGAGTATATTTCTCCGGTTGGAATGGATTCAGTGTCGTTGTAAGTAAATGTATCGCTGTTAACAGTAAGCATATGATCTAATACATTACCGCAGCCTTCTCCATTAAGATTGAAATAACAATGATTTGTCACATTGATAAGTGTATCCATATTAGGGGTGGCAGAATAAATTAACTTAAAACCTTTATCTACAAGTTTATATGTTACATATAAGGTTAATGAACCTGGAAAGCCCTGGTCCATATGTGGACTAAATAAGGAGAAAGTTATGGAATCATCAGAAAATTCCTCTACATTCCACATACGTTTTGAGTATGGAGAAAAACCGCTATGAAGATTATTTTTGCCATCATTGGCATCTAAGGTATATTCTACGTTATTAATAGAAAAACGACTATTACGTATTCTATTAGCATTTCTTCCTACATTACATCCTAAGTTTACATTCGGGTCGTTTTCATAATCTGCAAGGCTGTCATAACCTAAACATATATCAGTTAGTGTTCCGTTTTTGTCAGGAACCATAAGGCTTACAAGAGTGGAGCCAAAATCAGTAACCTGAATTGTAATATTCTCGTTAGAAAGGGTATATAGATATGCATCATCACCTTTAGCTGTTGTTCCGAAAAAAGTTTTTTTCATTTGTACCTCCGTTATAATAAATTTTAATACAAATATACCATAAATAACTTGTATTAACAATAAAAAAGAACAATTGAATTTGATAAGAGATTGAAAAACGTAGCGATTTTAAGGTGAGAAAAAAATGAAATGTAAAGATAAATGGTTAAAAAATATCAAGTATTTGAAAGGCCTCGCTTATTGACAAAAAATACATATGTGATAAGATTATAAAAGCACAAACCTAAGAAAAGAGGATATGCATATGAAGAAAAAAGTTTTATCAGTTTTAGTTGACAATACGTCTGGTGTATTGGACAGAATTGCCGGCTTATTCAGCCGAAGAGGTTATAATATTGACAGCCTTACAGTTGGAGAAACACAAAATCCGGCATATTCAAGAATGACAATAGTAGTGACAGGCGATGATGATATCCTTGAACAGATTGTGAAGCAGATTACAAAATTAGAAGATGTTCGCAGAGTTGATGTTTTAGAACCATCTCATTCTGTTACAAGGGAATTAATTTTAGTAAAAGTAAAGACTGATGCATCACAGAGACAACAGATTATGTCTGTGGCTGAGATATTTAGAGCCAATATCGTAGATGTGGCTAAGGATAGTCTGATGATAGAAATCACAGGAAATCAGTCGAAATTAGAGGCTTTCTTGAGCTTATTAGCAGATTATGAAATCCTCGAACTTGTAAGAACCGGTATTACAGGACTTGCAAGAGGAAATATATAGTTTTATATCTGTTATATACAGAATATAATAAATCATTTTACAGATGGAGGCAACAATTATGTCAGAAGCAAAAATTTATTATCAGGAAGATTGTAATCTTTCTTTATTAGAAGGTAAGACTATCGCTGTTATCGGTTACGGCAGCCAGGGTCATGCGCATGCTTTAAATGCAAAGGAATCAGGATGCAATGTTATCATTGGTTTATATGAAGGAAGTAAGTCATGGGCAAAGGCTGAAGCTCAGGGATTTGAAGTATATACAGCAGCAGAAGCAGCTAAAAAAGCTGATATTATAATGATTCTTAT
>CAYWUE010000006.1:46224-54144 GCA_964461415.1 uncultured Eubacterium sp. | reverse complement strand
AGGTCATCCCTATATTTTAAGTATTCGATAAATTTTTGAGTAGCCGGAGTTAAATATTCGGTTTGGCATCAGAGGATTCAGTGCAACCGCTTCTCCTTTTCCGTTTCTGATAATCTGTGCATAGGCATTTCCCCATAACAGCAGATGCGTCATCAAAGTTTCTCTGAAGACAAACGATGTCATCTCCGGATTTGGTTCATCATGCAATAAGAAATATAACGGGTGGTCAATGGCTTTTTCTTTGCCACCATCATCGTTGTACTTATATACATGAAGTGGCAGACTCGCGACTGCCTCAGACAAAATCCTTACACAGGAATACACTGCCGTCATCTGCATAGCAGAACGCTCATTTACATTCTTTCCTGATGTCGAACCACCCATAAAGAATCGGTATGAACTTCCACTGGTCGCATTGGTAGGTTTATCCCTCGCCTTAAATATTCCCGATAAAATACCCATAAGTATCACGCTCCTTTCGTTTTGCTTATAAATTTGAGCATAATAAAAGAGCCGATTTCTCGACTCTGAAACAAAGAGATTATTGGGGAGCATTTTTTACCTCAAGCAGTATAATATGTTCCCCAATATTGGGTTCGTATTTGATTTACATTGTTTTCCAGCAACGTTCTTTCATAAAAGCAGCAATAACAGAAATATCTTCACCCTCATAATATTTTACAAGCAATTGCTTAAACTCCGGCACTTCCTTTTCGGGAATTACCAGAAAACCGCCGCCGTGTGCAATAAGATAATGATTTGCGAAAATTACAGACGCTCGTTTGTTACCATCCAGGAATATCTGTGTTTTCATGCAATACAAGCACAGTTTGATAGCAATATTGATAGGCTCATCATTTTCTTCGGTAATCTCGCAAATTCTGTCTTTTACATCCAACTCATTAGGTAACGGTGGAACATAGGATGAACCGCCAATCGTGACAGGCACGCCACGAATACGACCACCCTCGGCAAAGAAACCTTCATTAACAAGCCTTGCAATGTGACTGAGCATATAGTAGTCGGAACGACTGGCAACCACATCACGGTCGAGGATAAACTCCCATGCGTGTTTTAAGTTCAAAATCTTTTGAACATCAGTGGCTGTCATGCCGGATACTTTTCCGTTTTCTATGATTTCTTCTGTCTGTGGAAATGATGTCGCAACACCCTCCAAAACTGCTTGATCATAGATATTCATTTTCATATTGGCTCGTGCAAATGCAATATTGTTTATCACATCAGCAGAAAGTTCATCTTCCGAATATCCGGCGGCAACAAGCTGCTTTTCTATACCACGAAGTTCTTTTCTGATTTCTCTGGCTTCTCTCGCATTACGAAGGAGCAGATTATAAAGTTCTTCTGTATATGCGCCTACATAAGTCGATGTCTGTTTACCTGCCACACGCTTTCTGACATAGAGATATTTTCCATCTCCACGCTCTTTGATTTCAGGTGTCCCATCATAAGGCATCAAATTCAGTCTTGCGTGAAGGTCGGCTCGACTTCTGAGTAATTCCTGTATATCTTGATATTGTACTGCCATAGCATTTCCTCCTTTGGGGAACAAATCGTATAATTATTATAGCACAAAGTTCCCCAATATCCAATACGAATTGGGGAACTTTTTTCTTAACAAATCATATCTAAATGTTCCTCAATTTAATATGCACAGTAAATAGTGTATCCGGATGCCAATATTTTATTCAAAGAAAAAGTAACCCTCTTTCATCATAAACGGAAGCACTCGTATCTGCACCACAGCGAATGGCTCTATCAAGTCCCATAATCGTTGCAATTGCACCATCTATTTTTTCTGTTGATTTTTCCTTATCTGCTTTGATATTTCCTGCGGGGTCGGTACGAATAAAAATGTTATCCATCATCCATCTAAGAATAGGATGTCCACCATGAGCAATTTTCTGTTCCAAGGTCAGTTTCATCAGTTCCTTAGTTGGTGGTGACATATCTTTGAACCCCTGTCCGAAAGGCACGACCGTAAATCCCATACCTTCCAGGTTCTGCACCATCTGAACAGCACCCCATCGGTCAAATGCGATTTCACGAATATTAAAACGCTCACCTAACTTTTCAATGAATTTTTCAATATATCCATAGTGAACAACATTTCCTTCCGTTGTCTGCAAGTACCCTTGCTTTCCTGGAATCAAATGTTCTTCTTTATCATATTCGTAATAAATATTATCAAAAAAATCTTTACTATTAAATCCATCAATAGTTTTTGACCTCAAGCCTCTGTAATTCCCTACAGCTGAAAGTACAGAACCTAAATAATACTTAACAGCTTCATCATTTGGATATAAAAGTCTCAGTAGGATTGCAATTTCTTGCCCCCATAAGTGATTCCTATCTGCTGTAGGCAAATATGATGACTTTGATAGTAAATCAGCAAAACGTAGAGCATCATTAAGCGGAATCTCACGTGGTCTACGATCAGTATGAAACAATTGAATAGTTGTACAAGAGATCGCCATATATCTCTTGTAAATAATCATTTTTTTCAATATCTCTGCATAACGCTTCTGCAAGAGCAGCATTCCTAGGTACTAATTTCATTAAATACCACCTCCTGAAAGTAGTTCTTCAATAATACTGGTCTTCTCATTAGAAGCATCATTAAAGGGAAGTAGATAAAAATAAAAACTGTAACCAACCAGTCTATTCTCTTGGATTTTCTTTATAATATATGGTTGTGCTTTTTCTATGTCTTTTCTATTCAACCAATACACACGCCCCTCTTCTGATGATTTAATTTCACCAGATAATTTATTAGTTTTATATAAAAGAACAATATACCTTGTTCCGTCTTCTTGGCTCCAATCCTTATAACCGCAAGGCTGTGGTTCCCAAATATCTAAACCTGTTTCCTCCTTTATTTCTCTAATTATTGAATCTCGCAGACTTTCCCCCGCCTCAACATGTCCACCGGGAAATACAAGTCCTCCTGCATATTTAGTCTCTTTTTTTCTTCTACAAGGATTTTTTCATCATCATACACCAAACATATATTGGTCAGTTCTATCATTTATGCTCTCATAATTCACCTCTTTCCCATAAAAGTATATCGCCATGTTTCAATAAAATAAACATATTTTTATGAAAGATATTAGTACTGTTCAGAGTGATATTTTTCTTTCAAATGTATCTTTAGTACCGTTAACCCGCATTTATTCTATCTTTTTACAGTATTTTTAAGTGTTCTCAATCTTTGATTTGTATTTTCACGTTGTTTTGTATCTATCACGTGAAATTCATATTTTCACGAATTTATATGTTTTGCTATTTACATTTTATTTATCACGTGATAGAATATGTACATAAACAAAACAAGGAGGTCCATTATGAAAAAAATAAATCCAGTATTACTTAAAGAGTACAAATCTTTTTCAGATTGGGAAAAAGCTGTTGAGGCAATCCCTGACACAACAGAAAAAGGTGATGCAATGGAGCATTTAACTTATTTCCTTCTTAAAAGCAATGCTCAGTATTATGATATCAAAGAAATATATATGGAAGATGAAATTCCAGAGACACTTAAACTTCAACTCAAATTAGAGCGCAAAGATAACGGCGTAGATGGAGTTATCGTTCGTAATGACGGAAAAACTGTAGCCTACCAAGTCAAGTTTAGATCAGGACATGGAGTACCTACTGCTCAAGAATTATCTACTTTCTGGGCAGAATCTGAATATGCAGATATGAGATTAATCTGTGCAAACTGTTCAAATCTTCCAAAGGTTAGCAGCAAGAAAAAGAATCAAATGTCAATTCTCTTGGATAAATATATGGAATTAGACAAATCGTTTTTTGATTCTTTCCTTGAGTACTTAAAAGGCAACAAGACAACCTCTACTCATAAAAAGGCTACTCCTGATGGTGACCACCAGTATCAGCAGGAACTTATTGACCAGATTATTAGTGGACTAGCGGTCAATGATAGAGGTAAATTTATCGCTGCTTGCGGTATAGGAAAAACACTCATCGCCATGTGGGTTCACGAACAGATGAAAGCAGAGACAGTTCTTTTTGTCGTTCCTAGTCTTGCGTTAATTAAGCAGACTCTTGATTCTTGGGTAAAAAATTGTAATGTTCCTTTTAGTTATTTATGTGTATGTAGTGACTCAACTGTAGTAGCAATTGATGAAGATGATATTAATACTATTTCTTCTGATGTTGATTTTCCTGTATCCACAAATCCTTCTGATATTCAGAAGTTCTTATCAGGAACAGCAGACAAAAAGATAGTATTTGTCACATACAACTCTCTCGATGCAGTTTCAAACGCACTCTGCGAAACAGAATACGGTTTTGATCTTGGAATTTTCGATGAGAGCCATCGTACCGCCGGTACTAAAGATAGTCTTATGTTCGTTTATGGAATGGATGATAAATATATTCCAATTAAAAAGCGTCTTTTTATGACTGCAACTGAGAGACTTGTTTCTCCAAGATTAAAATCTACAGTTGAAGATGCTGAAAATGTAATATTCTCAATGGATGACATTGCTAAATATGGTCCTACATTGGCATCCCTCAACTTCGGACAGGCCATTGAAAAAGGAATCATTTGTGATTACAAAATTGTAGTATGCACAATCACAGAAAACGACATAGCCGACTTAGTTTCAAAAAGAAAAATTATTACGACAGAATTGGGTGATTCTGAGTCCTCAACAAGCATTGATGTACTGCTTAAAGAAGTTCTTATTGGAAAGGTAATGAAAGAACTTGATATAAAGAAAGTAATCTCATATCACGCTTATGTTAAGAATGCCAAAGCCTTTGTAAATAGAAATAATGGTGTTCACGCAGTTGGAGATATTATCGATGATATCCTTTCAGATACAAGCAGCACCTCAACATATACCAGCCATGTAAACGGAACAATGTCTGCTGGTGAACGCAAGGAAATATTAGCTACTTTTGCAAATAGTGACCGTGGACTTATTTCAAACGCAAAATGCTTAACAGAGGGTGTCGATGTACCAGCTATAGATGCAGTCTACTTTGTTGACCCTAAAAATTCTATGATTGACATCGTACAGGCTGTTGGTCGTGCATTAAGAAAATCTTCTTCTAAGCAGAGCAACTGTTCATACATCGTAATTCCTATTGTGATTCCGAATAATGCTTCACTTTTTAGTCATGTTGCACCAAACAACTTTGATACCCTTCATAATGTTATCCAGGCAATGCGTTTTCAGGATGCTAGCTTAGCTGATGTTATTGACGAGATTAATTTTTCTGCGGCGACGGGAACACTTGCTAAGAAAGATACTTCTCTCTCTTCAAAAGTGTTATTCATGCCTTATTCAAAAATGGGAATAAATGATTTCGAGAATTCATTAACTTTACGTATTGCTGAAGTTAACAAGAATCCTTCAGATACCAACGCACCAAGTGTATGGACTGAATCAGCACCAAAAGCGCGTAAAAGTGAGATGAAGAGAGTTTTTGTATCTATCGGTGATTACACTCTTGATGCTTATCTTGATAGCCTTGTTATGCCTACACTTGAAAAGTTTACTGATACAGAGGCTGAAATGGAGGGCAACGATATCAAATGCAATCACAACAACGTCTCTCACGCTGTACGTATGGGCGTTATTGTTAAATCAGGTAAAAAGTACAAGATGACTCCTCTTGGTAAAGCTCTGTTAACAGATAAGAGTATTTATTCTTCTGTATCAAAGGAACAGCTATTAAAGTATTATTGTGTTAATAAGTATGATGGAGCTATTCTTTTCCCTTATAGAGCAATACTGAAAATTTTCCTTGCTTTTGATTATATAACAAGATTTGAGTTCCTGTATTGCATTTATTCTATGCGTAGCACCAGTGATGATGCTATTCAAGAAGCAATTGAACGTATACAGTATTTACGTGATACTTATCCAAATATTGATATATTAAGCGAAGCAAACAAGGAAAAGGTCCTTGACATCATTAACACGAAATATGACGTTCAATTTGGTTTTAAGGATATCTGGACAAGTAGAACAACCACTTACAACCAGTTTAATTATTTCAAAAAGCACTTGTGGGGATTTGATAATATCTTCATCTCTACAGAAAGCAAAACAGATAAAGAAAAAATAAGAATCAACGCCGGTGTACAATCTTCAATTCAAGAATTACTTGATTTAACCGCTGAAATTGAGGTTGCTGCTCAATCTGGAGACACCTCAAAACTCGACGAGCTTTACGGAAAACGTATTGTTTCAACTGATTTATAATAATCTTTTGAACATAAGTATTAAAATAGGCTCCCTTGTGAAAACTTGGGAGCCTAAAATTTATATTTTTTCAAGAACTACTATACTTTCTCTCAATGAATCACTTAAATATGGATACAACTGTATCTGCTGCCCAGACGTCTTGGCAATTCGACAAATAATTATATCTGTTACTCTGAAATCATAGTGTTCAGCAATAGCTGCCAAAAATAAATCAGTCGGAACTATTCTTCCAAGATACGCACTTTGGTCAACAACAATATAACATTTCTTTCCTGTCGCTAACACATTTGAGCTTTCAGAAATGACCTTTTCCATATCCGTAAAATATCCCTTTATCATTCTGGGAACCTTACGGGTTCTTGAATCACGTTTTCCAGTTCTTGCTTCCTTTTCTGGAATTGCATTCTCTATTTCCTGAGACATCCAATCAATAAAATCTCTGATTTCAACTCTTTGATCTGATCTGCCAATAAATGATTCAACCGCCTGTTGTCTATATTCTCCAATTCCTTTCATATCTTCAGCATAATCAGCCAGAATCACTTCCATTTTGTACGATTCAAAATAATCAAATGAATTTGCATACGGAGGCGAATACATTATTGCGCCCAGTGATTTATTTATATTCCCAAAATATCTCTCAACTGTATCTGACAACTTCATTGCATCGCCATGATCCAAAATGGAAATCAAGTCATTCGAAATTCGGTGCTTTTGAATATCTCCAGCCATTTCTTGTAATTTTTCAATATAGAATTGCTCTACATCTTCTACTTTACTTGCTTGTGTTTTTAGTCCATTTCCGTCTCTTTTTCGGTCTGATACTTCTTCGATAATACATATATATGCACAGAGTAACAACTCATATAATTTATTACCGACAACGCTTTTCTGGTTATCGATTGCCTCGCGAATCGCAATTAATCTATTATAGTTTTTCAAACTAAAAAACTTCTCAACTTCCTTATACTTTTTCAAGTATTTATTACTAGGAGCCTGTTGCTTTAAAATATCAAGTAATGTTTTAGTTAATTCTAAAATCGTCATTACTTCTTCATCAGTATAACTTCTACATTTTACTTCTGAAATAAATGCTGACATAGGATTTATATCTATTCCAATTCCTGAATATCCGTTCAAAGCTGCTTCAACTACAGTTGTACCACTTCCACAAAACGGATCCAGAACATACTCCTCCTGCCCTATGCCGCTTCTTGCTAATAATTCTTTTACCAACGTATGTGAAAATCCTTCCCGATATTTAAACCATCCGTGGTAAGGAATATCTTTATTCTTAGAAAAATTAACTAACTGGCTAAATAAATCGACTTCATCATGAACATGAAATCTCTGCTCAAGCCCGTATATATATTCCTTTAAACGCTGATCTGAATACACTCCGTACTCGTCAATTGCATCAGTCAACAAATGTGGCACCTTCCTTCTTTATCCATTTTCCATCTTGTATGGTAAGATTTTGGCTAAGTACATTATCGATAAATGTTTTTGACAATTCATCAATTTCCTCTACCTGGCTTTCTTCATTTCTACACACATATTTCATTATGATATTTATTAACCTTCCATATATCTTTTCATACAATTCCGTTGTAGTGTACTCGTTTTTCAAAGAATACATCTGCTTAAGGCAATCATTTAC
>CAYWUE010000006.1:0-46124 GCA_964461415.1 uncultured Eubacterium sp. | reverse complement strand
GGCAAATTTGATGAACTTTGTGTAAGGATCATGTAATCCTTATCACCAGTCAATTCATCAAAGGATGTTGCTTTTCCTTTTTTCTTTGTAATAGTTGTTGAAGTATACGATAAACCTTTTATCACTGAGGCCATTCTATCTTTTAGCTTATCTAAAATGTTGCATTCAACATATGCATTTGGCAGCCAGTACGCATGTTTATCCATGCATGTAGGATTTCCATTTTCCCAATTCTCTGTTACTCTAGACATTTTATTTGTATATCTCAGTGATGAACTAAATGCAAAATATAACAGATCTCTATTCTGAGAAGGCTCCATTGCCATTATTTTGTTAAAGATTAATGTATTAATATAAAAATTTCTTTCAGAAAAAAGATCTGAAAAGCAATTCACACCCTTTTGTGGTAAACAATCTTCGTACCATCTATCCCAATTATGAGGAATTGGAAAATCTACTTTAATCGCATCATCAGGAATAACAAAATTATCCATCGTGCTAATGATCTCTTCTTTTTCCTGCTCACTAAATTCGTACACACCATTGGATCCATTTGAACCATAATACTTAATCCTTAATGGAACACTTCTATATGGCTCACACTTCGTTCTTGTCACTCCCGGCTTTGCTTGCTGGTTGCTTTTACAATTTGGGTTAGGACATCTATACTTACCATTACTTATTTTGTTTTCTTCTGTAAGCCTGATAACCGTACCGCATTCAGCACACTTTACCTCATACACCCATTCCATCCACTCTTGTTCAACAGTATCTCCAGCTATTTGATAACTGTAAAGATGTGAGTATTCCTCAATACACTCTTCTAAAAAAGTATCGTAGAATCTTCTCAATTGTTCAATGTCAACCTGCTGGATTTGCATTTCCGTAATAAATGTTGCTAAAGGATTAATATCAACACCAACTACTTTTCGGTCAAGTGCTAAACTTTCAAAAACTGTAACACCACCACCACAGAAGCAATCTAAAACAATATCTCCTTCTTTTGTATAATGCTGCACCAAATTACGAAACACATTATACGGTCTACGAGCAAAATACTTATGCATCTGATATTGAGCTGTATGTCCCTGAGCCTTAACTGACTCTTTTATCGGTTCTACCATCATATCTCCTCTTTCTATCTAGTCTAGGCTATTGTAATTTGCCATACTATGAAACTATATTCAAATCATTTTTTTGCAAATTTCTTCTTTTATATTTCCATCAAAGTTATTAACTATTTTCTCACCAGTGTTATGAATATTTTTTTCTAGATACTCACACAACGCTGTTCCTGGCAATAGATTATAATACATTTGTGGTGCAATAAAACCTGGTACATTTTCTTGAATAGTTTTAAATGTCAAAGCTTTTGTAGGAATATATTCTAAAATCGGCATAGCATAACTATTCCTACTCATAGAATCCTTTATTCTTACGTACACGTCTCTATCATACTTATATTTATCCATCCAACTTTGTAATGGAATTCTATGATCAAGCAGAACAATTCCGGTTACAGCCATTACTGGTCTACTAACATACATATATGCCAATACGGGCTCATCACAAAATCTTTTTCTGTATTCAAAGATTTTCTCACCTGTACTAATCTTTTCATACCAAAATGGCTTGAAACTTAACAATATTTTTTTCATCTCGCCACCTACCTCTATATTATTATCATAAGAGATGTCCCAAAAAACGTACTCAACCAGATTATCTATTCTTCGAAATATCTCGTGCCTCCGAAATGGTATCTGACGTAAGCAAAGTATCCAGCATAGCCCACACTCTTCCATTTGGATATATCTTTCCATTCTTAACTTCCTTTAGAGGAATAATAGCAGGACCGAGTTTATACACAAAGAAGTTAACATCCTCAGTTACATTCGGCATATCAACAACTTCTTCATGCAAATTTTTTGTTACTACATAATCATCAATATGATGAATGGCTTATAATTTCCCACCATATCTGAAAGCAATATAGTTTGGTGGATCCTTTGGCCACCCATTCCCACCAATCGGATGAAAATATTTATTATGCTTCTTTACAATTTCTATCCATGTCAAATCACAGTTTTCACTTTCTAAAATCACTTCGAAGTGAATACTTTGTAAGCTGCTCAGCACCTGGAAGTACCCATCCCCGCTTAGCCTCTATTATCAGATGAAATGTCTGTCCATCCGTCATTTCAATATCAGTTATTCCCGTTTCAGAATCATAATTTTGATAAAGAATATTTACCTCATCTGGATTCACATCAATTCCAAATACTTTATTTACAACTTTATTCATGAACACCGGGCACTTATTCAACGCCCACGATATACTTTTTGTTATATCATTTTCTTTATCTCCGATGAGCTGAAAAATACTAACCGCCGCATCACCGTATGCCTTCAATGTACTCATAGATTCACCAACAGTATTCACAAAATAAGAAGGGTGACACTATTCGCGTACACCAAATCTCTACCGATACTATTCCAGCGCACAACTTTGGTCTCAACAAATTTTTAACACCCCTATTAAAATCACTCTAAATTCTCATATTTTCCTGTTAAAAACACAGGTACATATCCTTCAAAAAAGCCCGCTAACTCGCATAAAATCAAGGTTTCTTTGAGAGTAAGCAGACTGTCTCCACATGTGTCGGGTGCTGACGAAGAATACAATTCTTCAGTAGTGTCTGATGAGGAAGAACACAATTCTTCGTCATTCTCCTGTCCCTCAATAATCTGTTTCTTATCGTTTAATTTCATCTCATCACTAACATTCAAAAGCTCAGTCTGATTAGCCATAATCAAGTCCTCCTATGAATGTTTTTATATCAGGGCACCTGCTACTGATAATGTAACAGATGCCTTGCTACCTAATAGTATAGCACAACCTATGCTGTCTTTGTTGTGCTTTTTTCTGCTTTGAACCATTCCTTTGCATTCGGTACAACACTGTTGCCATTACCTTTCATAACAAAGGTCAATTTAAAAGGATCCACAGTTCCGTCTTCGTTCGTTTCTCCAACGATAACCTTCTCTACAATGCTTTCAAATACCACTCTGTCAAATTCATCCAGAATATCTCCTTCTGCAAGTGCTTTCTTAAGAGTTGCCATTCTCTTGCTGACATCCTTCTGATTAGAAACATTCTCCTGAAGAATTGCAATAGACTCCTTTGATTTTTGAATCTTCACAGAAAGCTCCTCGTACTTTTCGTCATAGGCTTCCTTTGATATTCCATCATCAAGATACAAGTCAGTAAGCTTCTTTCTGCGCTGTTCCAAATTGTCTAAAGCCTTCTGTTCCTTTTTCAATCTGCCGATATCTTCGTTATTTGTACTGGCACTTTCAATCGTATCAATCACAGAATCAATTACATCATCAAAGTTACCGGCAAGCAACTTATAAGCCTCAAGAAATGCATTTTCCAAGATTGATTCATGCACCGACTTGCTATTCGGGCAGTTATGCTTTCCTTTATTGGCTGCGTTTCTGCAATACCAGACCGGAGTCTCGTATTTGGAGCTGCTATGGAGAGTGCGCCTTGTCAGTTTCGTTCCGCAGAAACCGCACTCGCACATACTGGAGAATGCATATTTCTTTGTGTACTTCTCCCGCTTTCCATCAGCCATTTTATTTGACTGTCGATTTCTGGACAGGCGAATCTCCTTTACCTGTTCCCACATTTCTCTGCTTACGATAGGTTCATGGTGGTCGCGAACATAATATTGCTCCTCTTCTCCAAAATTTTCAATACGTCTCTTGGATATCGGATCAGTGGTAATGGTTTTCTGTAATAGCAAATCACCCTTGTACTTCTCATTTTTGATGATGCCACGAACTCCGCTGTCCGTCCATTTTACCTGTCCTTTCTTATTTACTTTGCCTAATTCCGTTAATCGCCTGGCAATCGTATAAGTGCCATATCCCTGCAAATACAGTTCAAAAATCAGACGAACCGTTTCAGCCTCTGCTTCATTTACCGTAATGGTCTTATCTTCTGGATGATAGTCATAGCCAAGGCATCCGTTAAAGCCCATCAGCTCACCACGTTTCATCTTCATCTTAATGCCCATCTTCACATTCTTGGATGTGGATTCCACTTCGTTCTGTGCAAGCGTTCCCATGAGAGTAAGCATCATTTCTCCCTGTTCTGTCATGGTATTGATATTCTCTTTTTCAAAAATAACTGCAATCCCTCTTTCCTTTAAGAGACGCACATATTGAAGAATATCAACTGTATTTCTTGAAAATCGTGACACTGACTTTGTCATAATCACATCAATCTTTCCATCCATACAATCCTGAATCATCCGCTGAAACTGTTCACGCTTATCCACCTTGGTTCCGGCAATCGCTTCATCCGCATAAATGCCGACCATAACCCAGTCTCTGTTTTCTGAAATCTTTTCCTGATAATACTGCTTCTGAGACTGAAAGCTCTCAAGCTGTTCGTCATCATCCGTGCTGACTCGTACATATGCCGCAACTCTATGTCTTGTGATAATAAGCGGATTGCCCTCATAATCCCTCCTACGAAGAATGGGCCCATCCACTGCCTTAATAACTTCTACTTCTACCATAATTAAAATCCTCCTTTGAATCTGAGCTGGTGATTTCCTTCACACCAAGCTTACTAAAAAATGAAAATATGAACGAATGTGTGAATCAATTATTTTTTTCTCATATTGCTCCACACAAAAACAGAGCCTACATATGTATTTTCACATACGCAGACTCTGCTTACCCCAATACAACAAGCAGTTGCTAAGCAACTCTCTTTCCTGTACCGGATTTAAAATATTTAGACTCCAGAATATGATACGAACTCATAATCTTATTCTTTGCCAGAATATACTCATTCTCTGAAATCAATCCAAGACGAACCAGTTTTCTTAGAGTTGCCATCTTTTTACTAAATTCCAGACACTTTCCTGCTTCCATTTGACACCATTCCATAGCAAAACCTCCTCCCTTAATTTTGTTTTTATTCTTAAATCACGAGCAGTCAATCGTAAGAACACCCCCCAAGAACAAACATTTCATTTCTTGAAAATAGCAGTAGAACATATGTTTGTTTTGTGTTATACTAATCGTATCAACCAGCTCGTATTTACACGATTCGAGTAATACTTTTATTTTCAAAAAGATTACTCCCTCTCTTATAGGAGAATTAGAGGTGGTTTTGCGGAAGTGTTTTTGAAAAAACTTCAGAGTCCATGCAGATTTATTAAAAATAGGCTGTTCAAGCTTGCTTGAAAAAGGCTATTTTTATAAATCTATATGGCAAGAAGCCATACATGAGCAAAAGGAAAGATTCGCAGAAGCGATTTTGCGAATGATGGACTCTTATTAATATGCATAAGGCAGGTTTTACGGATAAATGAACATTAGAAAACATCAAGAATTGCTGGACTTCTGGGAATATTCCCACAGCTTTGACAGTGAAAACGGAGCCATTCCCATAGATGAGGATGTTACCTTTGAGGCAACCCGGCAGGAATTACAAATTGAATTAGAGCATTTCGATGAAATGGAACTGGAGCAGGAACTGCATCCAATAAAGGATGATGACTTCCAGCCGGAGGATGAACACCCGAATAAAACAATGTTAAAAAGGGAGCTTCGTGCCATTGCATTAAAGCGACTGGAAGACGGAGCCCGTACGGTTTCAGACTTTGAGGAAGTGTTAAGGAAATGGGATCATTTGGATTCCAACCGAGAACGAAAGGAACGCTATCACGAAATCGGCAGAGAAAATATAGATAGCAAGAAAGATGTAGCACCACTTGCCATTGTTATCCCCGCTCCCATTAATCATGCTTACTGGAGGCAGCTTATGAAGGGGGACTTTATAGATATTATCTCAAACTGTCCTTATGAGATGCACAATTCCCTGTCTGACGAAGACTATTCCAAAATTATTTTTGACCTAAAGGACGACCACAAAGAGCTAATATACTTCTTATATCTTAGGGATTTCACAACTAATCAGCTGGCAGCCTTGCGTAATCAGAGCGACCGCAACATTCGTGGTGTCCGTTCTACTATCCTTGGACAGATTGAGAAGAAGGTTCTTATGATACTGGTAGACAGGCAGATCGAAGCTTTTCCTTTTACTATGGAAGAACTGGACTTTCTTACAAGACATGAAGAAGAGATACCGGCTACTATGGAAAAGCTTAATAAAGAGAAGCTGGCTCTCCTAAAGGAAATCGCTGTTTTGGTAAGAAGAATTGCCAGAGAGCAGGAAAAGCTGGCGAAGGCAAAAGTCAAGAAATGCAAGAAAAATAATCGAACAAATCGTAAAAAAGAAGTTTGAATATGCACACAGACGTGCTATGATAGTAATAGTTTTTATACAGAAAGGAATTACTATGAATGATATCTTTCAGAAATCCAGTTCCAACTGGGTGAAATATGATAAATACGAATGGCGGACAGCCATAAACGGAAAGTGTTATATCACACCTTCTACGGAAGCCAAGCCATCCATCTACAATCCAATCAAGGCTTATGAAAAGCTGGTACTGACTGCCATCAACATCGGCACTACTGCCATGAACAAGGCTAGTGAATCAGAATTAAAAGAAACCATTATGGACTTTGTATCCGAATACGGGATGCTCGGACTTATGACAGCACTTCCAACTACACCGGATTTTATTACATACGAGGCAGTATATCTGCCAAAAAACCATTTTATCAAGGAAGAACGCATTTCCACAGAAAAATATCTGTCATACTTCTTCCCTTTTGAGAAAATTGATTTCCACAAAAAGGGTGTAGAATCTAATTGGAGTACCGACAGTCCGGAAATGATTGCACTGCTTATGGCTATGAAAAACAAGCCGCAGGCAGTAATGATGAGCTTTCAGAGAGAATACGCCGAATCCTATGACTGGCTGGTAGAAGTATTCCGTGACTGGGCATTTACCTTTTTCTCCAGTTTTCTATATTATCAGGACTATGACAAACTGGATGAAAATGAACGAAATCTCTACCGTCAGGGAATGGCTGCTTTTGGCAGTGTAGCACCTACATATCATATTGAATTACAAGAGCACCCGACATTAGTCTGGGACTTCAATTCCTTATTGCTATGCGTGCAGATGATGTTTTCCTTTATGCTGACTGATGATAATTCAATTCTGAAGGTATGTAAGCACTGCGGAAAGGCATTTGTTGCCTCAAGACCAAATGTAGAGTTCTGTTCTCCTCAATGTAAAAATCAGTACAATGTGTATAAGAGCAGAGCGAAGAAAAATGATAAACCAACATAGGAGGTCCGACTTTATGAACAATTCTAACATTATTATGTACACAACAGAAGATGGCTTAACCAAAATAGAAACAACATTTGATGAAGATACTGTATGGCTGTCCATCGACCAGATGGCAGAGCTGTTTCAACGTGACCGAAGTGTTATCGGAAAACACGTACGAAACATATTTAAAGAAGGGGAATTAGAGAAAAAATCAGTGTGGGCAAAATTTGCCTACACTGCCTCAGATGGTAAAGATTATAATGTTGATTACTACAACCTCGATGTTATTATTTCCGTAGGCTATCGAGTAAAATCCCATCGTGGTACACAATTCCGTATCTGGGCTATGGGGATATTAAAAGAATACATGAAAAAAGGATTTGCCTTAGATGATGAGCGACTCAAACGCTTAGGCGGAGGTAATTACTTTGATGAATTGCTTGCACGTATAAGAGATATCCGTTCTTCCGAGAAAGTATTCTGGCGAAAAGTTTTGGAAATCTATGCCACCAGTATTGACTACGATCCACGTGCCGAAAGCTCTGTATTATTCTTCAAACAAGTTCAAAACAAAATGCACTGGGCGGCGCACAAACATACGGCAGCTGAAGTTATCTACGAGCGTGCTGATGCAGAAAAGGAAAACATGGGGCTGACCTCATGGGCACATGATGAAATCCATCGTTCCGATGTTGAAGTTGCAAAAAATTATCTTACAGAGCAGGAGCTTGATGCTCTAAACAAGATTGTTACCGCATACCTTGATATCGCCGAGGTACATGCCCTTAACAAAGAGCCTATGTATATGAAAGACTGGCTGGAAACCATTGATGATTATCTGAAAATGACCCGTCGTGATATTCTCACAAGCAGCGGTCGTATCAACCACAAACAAGCTATTGAAAAAGCCCATGCTGAATATGATAAATACAAGAATCGTCTGGATGATTCTCTTTCTCCGGTTGAAAAGGATTTTATTGATAGTGTCAGAATGTTGGAAGAAATAGCCGACAATTCAAAAAAATAACACTTTTTCAGTCCCTATATTCTGAATGTATAATTTCAACTTTCAGAATATAGGACTCTCATTAAATTAAAAAATGCTGATGTTATATAGTATTTTCCATCCGCTATTTCATTATGTTGCTCTTTTTATATCGTTTTTAACGCTTTACAGCACTACAACATAATCATATAAGCAATAGAACATATCCTCAACTTCCGTATCCTCATGAAAATGCCCGAAATACCATGCCGTAAAATCTGTATTATCAGCTATTCTCTGGAGATACTGTCTTAACTCTACTTCATCATCCGACATTTCTCCATAACCCATAGCTGCAACAACCTCTCTTGGTCCAGAATGAGTCAATATATAATCCACTTGAAAATTTACTTTTTCAAGATTGTGCCATCCCTCTTCATATTCCTTCCTATTAGGTACCTCCTCTGGAAACCACGATAACCCTTCAGTGCGATACATTTTGTCAATACTATAAGCTCCACCAAACGTAAAGAAGCGTGTTGCATCTATCTCGAAAACCTGTCCTCTCATCAGATGGATTATCCGGTTCTCAACAAAATGAACCTTTCCTCCGTTCCATATATCAACACTATATGAATTGAGTTGTGCAAAATTCTCATGATTCCCATCTACAAACAATGTAGTAACCGGAAGATTTCTAAGCACACTCCGGGTTTTAGCCTCTTCTGATGCAGAAAATCCACATACCCCTACATCCCCACATATAATAAGATAATCTTCTGATGTATATTTACCTTCATGCTCATTAAAAAATTTAACAATCTTACTAATATCAATCATCCCATGGATATCTCCAGATATAATAAAACTCATAGCTGTTATCTCCCTTCAATCATTGGCACTTATCAAAAGGTCTGACATGAATCATTTTACCATTTTCTATTTGATAATATTTCCCATTTTCTTCATTGTAAGCCAGTAGCAACAGTTGCGATGTAGAAACCGCCCCCTGTTTCTGCTCTTCATTCCACCAGGCAACAGATCTGTCATAAGCTTCTCTTGCTTCGTTTTTACTTACATATATTCCAAGCCATCTGTCATCATCATGATTCCATTCATCCGCTGTAACAAGAAGAAAGAATGGTCCCTTCCCATAAACAGATTTTTTATCAAGTTCTGCCCATAGTAATTTGGGTTCTACTTCTATAAATATTTCATTATCCCGTTCAAATTCTTCTATTGTAAGTTTTGTATTTGGATTATTGAGATAAAAATCATATTGTTGAAAGCCATGTTCATCTGCAGGATTAGTAATCACGCGTTCATATGAGGTTTTCAACTTCGATATATCATCATATATTCCAATGATTTCATCCCCATCATAATAACCTGGGAAATATAATAAAAATAATCTATTCTGCATGACAAATCACCTTTCCATTTTTATACTCTATTTTAGTTTGCTTACTGAAATCAATTGTTTCTTTTGCCCTCATGCTCTACAATTATGTGCATTATTTCTCTATTGTGCTTTACACCAGCTTTTGGAATACTATATCTGCGTGCTACATCCTCGGATACATCCGCAACTTTCCCGCAAAATACTTCCTCTGTATCAGTCTTAACCACAATTTGTGTATTAGCATTCCAATTTTCCAAAAACTCAGACAAATTCATCATAATAACCATCCTTCGCTCATTAACAATATTTCTTTTATCCGATAAAATTCATTTGACCAGTAAAATATTCCATTGGTGCATATTCCCTTAATTCATTAATTGCTGTTCTGTAATCCTGTGACCATTTTGAAACAACTACATTACATACAAATTCAACTCCATAGTTCTGACTAAATTCATTGAGTCCTTTTAGAACAACGCAGTTTTCCTCTATTCTTGATTTCCTTTTCTTACGTGTTGAGAGTAACGGCAATTCATCAATCACACAAAATATTTGCCTACCATCCGTCTCCAACTGTTCCGTAAGTTTTTCAAGAATATCTTCCACATCTAATCCCGGTGTATCGATTATATGTACGAAATCTATCTTTGCCCTTTGTTTTTCACTAAGCATTGCAGGCAATTCCCACTTTTCTTTGCTTAATGAAAAACAAAAGCAATTAATATCATCGTACTTTGCTATCTCAATTACAGTCGCCAGTGCGCATCTGATATTTTCTCTTTTAGGCTCAGTATCAATCCAATAATGAATCTTTTCCCTATTTTTCATATTTCAATATCCGACCTCGCTGCATTTGACAACACAATTACCATCCGTTTATTCAAGTAAGAATCAAAGTTTCTTTTTTTCATCACTTTTGCGATATTTTTATCGCTCTCATCAAAATTATCCTCCATGCCTATACCATACACAAACATGTCATCATAACTAGTTGGAATCTCTTTCCGATATTCATATAATCTGTATGACCAGTCTTCTCTGTTAACAACAGCAAAATTTCGTCCTATCTGTAAATAAGGTTTTATATCCTTGAACAAAAGAATGTCTTTTGCCTTTCTTTCTATCTCACGTGGAGTTTCATGAAGAACAATCTCAATCGCAGGTTCTATCGTGTCATCTTTTGTTGAAACAATTACTCCGTCTAAATCCTTTTGAGATGTGTATATATCCTTAGAAAATTCTACATCAATCATTCCTACTCCATAAACATATAAATCTTTATATTTTTCAACCGGAATGTCCGAAATCATCAAATAATCGTGATAATGTCCATCTTCAAAACATATGGATAATCTAATGTTTCTTGCCAGGTATTGCTTGATTTCCTTAAACTGAATTGCCATAATACATTGCCTCACTTTCTCTTATATCTCTTTTCCCATAGTTTGCCTTTTATATTCCGTGGAGATTCCTCTCTCCATATTGGCTCTCCCCAAAACCTATAATCCCAAATATCCCATGATTCGTTTTCTCTGCAATAATCGTTGGATTTACCTGAATACGCATCTTCGAGATTATTTTTTACAGAACGACGTATTTTCTTATTTGCCAGTCTCTTGGCATATTTCGTTTTACCACCAACTTTGTATACTGGTGTATGCTTATAACTTCTGCTCATTGCAAAGCCTTTCACTTTCCATGACAATCTCTTCTAATGTCCTTGGTTCATAATTCATGTATGGCAACATGCAACCTACATTGTATGCACGAAGTACCTTGTCCCCCCTTCTTCTATCAAAGAATTCCTCCGTATTCATTTCACGTAAACATTTCTTAAAATAATATTCCTCAACAGAATTATGAACATGTCCGTACAAAAGAATCGAACCATAATGCTGTTCCTTCCACATCAAAATCGGATAATGGCAGAGAATTAGTTTCACATTTTCTCCATTAAGTGTATCTCTTATTTCCTTATAGTCACAAATCTCGTCAAAAAGCTGCTTATATCGCTGATCACGAATATCATCATGATTGCCCCTGACCATAATCTTATGCCCTTTGAGTGTGGAAACAAATGCAACCAAATCTTCCTGTGTGCCACGCATAGCCATATCTCCAAGAATATATACTGTATCTCCATTTGTTACTTTTATATTCCATTTTTCTTTAATTATTGAATGCATCTCTTCCAAATTATCAAATGGTCGAGCATCAAAATCTTTTCCAGCTCTTGTCACATTTTTATGGAACAAATGTAAATCACTGATATAAAAATTCATAGGCACTCTCCCTCCCACTCCGGCAGTACGGTGTATCTACCGCTATGATAGTCTTCCAACAGTTTTTCCTTCAAATCATCATACCTCTCAATGTAGATTGGAGATAATTAAACCCTTTCAGAGTTACTTCTCCCGGCTTATTTGATATAGCAAATACTTCATTTCTGCTCATAATTATTTCCTTTATTTATCTCTGCTGCGTTCTTACGTTGTTTTCACGCAGTTCTGCATTTGTCATCGATCTGTGATGTGATTGTACAAATGCCGCCGCTCGCTTTATTCCTTTCACCATTTGAATTTCCTGATCTGAATATTCACCATAGTCAGTCACGATATCTATATGTTCCGGATCTTGCAAAACATTAGCTAACACGCTATCGAATCCATGGACATGATTCATCTCATCATTATATTTGAAATGATAAATCAACCCCGTTCCAGAGAACTCCGCTGCAATATAAGCAACATCTCCACTTTCAAAACCGTGCCCCGTCTGCACGCACCAAATACCGGAAGCATCATCTTGAACCGGAATATACTCATCAAGATATCTCTGTTCTAATAAGTCATCAGAACCACCTGTATATTCAGGCTTATTATCGGCTTCAATCATATGACTTTTTTTGCTGTACAGATTCGTGAGGTAATTGAGATATGCTCTTCTTTCATCTTTTTCATTCAAAGTCATACGCTCAATATATATTGGGTTAATATGTTCATGCTTAAATTCTCCCTGATATTCTACTCCATCAAACTTAATATCTACGCAAACTTGAACATCTGAATAATCTCCTCTTAGATTTTTGTAAAACTCATAATCCTTATCAAAATAATTGAGGATTATTCCTACTTTCTCACCAAACACAGTTGTATCCCAGTCACCATAGATACTTCTTACAATGTCTCCATGCCGAAAGTCATGCGGAATAAATATGAAGTCAAAAAGGGATTCATTATAAGACAAAGCCCCTAATGCTGTATTACTCTTTCTGTAATACTTCCTATCCCTTTTAATTTGAAATAATGCCTTTAATATTCTATCCTTTAGTGCATCATCAGATATTTCGTCCATAAACTCATTTAACCACTTTACTTTTTTCTCATATGAAATCATAATGTGATTTGCAACTATGGTAGCTTTCTCCAAATCTGTAAATTCATGATGAATGCTACGCAGGTAAGCTCTTGTATCTTTTGATGGAATAAACTCATCAATAAAGTCCTTTCCCATTTTCGACCTCCAAATAATACTGTCAGCAGGCAAATCCAATTCTTTTGACTGCTCTTTTTCTGTTACTCAGATTAGGAATATCGCACTCTTCAATAGTTGTAATCAGTTCTTTCGTTATCTCAGACTCCTTATACTGTAAAACCCTCTCAGCAAGATTCATTTCCGCTTCTTCCAGCATCTTGCGTACAAACCTACCATTTCCATAATCGTTTTCTCCACGAACAATATCGTAATTTTGTCTCAATTTATTCATAGCAGCATCTGTGATTATCATTTGTTTCTCTGAAACCATTAGTTTTGTAATGTCACACAATTCGTCTGTAGTATAATCCTCAAACTCCACTTGGAAAGCAATCCTAGAAAGCATTCCTGGATTTCTATCAAGAAACCGATGCATGGGATCAGTATACCCAGCAAAAATCACAATGACATCATCCCTGTGGTTTTCCATTTCCTGTACAAGCGTATTTATTGCCTCATCTCCAAAGCCATTTTCATAGCTATCGCAAAGTGAATATGCCTCGTCGATAAATAGAACTCCACCTTGTGCTTCCTTAAATTTCCTTTTGACCAGCGGTGCTGTAGCACCAACATGATCTCCTATAAGGTCTGCTCGTCCAACCTCTACAAATATTCCGGTAGGTAGAACCTTTTCATCCTTCAGAATCTCTGCAAACAATCTGGCTATAGAAGTCTTTGCCGTACCGGGATTACCGGTAAATACCATATGTAAAGAAGCTTTTTCTTTGGCAATACCTTTATCGATGCATAATTTATTCAACTTATAGTGTGCAATCGCCTTATGAATGATTTTCTTCACGGAAGCAAGCCCTATCATGTTATCAAGTTCTTTCTTTGCAGTTCCAGGCTCCCTCTCATTCTTCAGCCCTTCTTCTAGCAAGCTTATATCATCTTTTGTGATTTGGAATAATTCCTTCTTCTTTATAACACTGGCATCTTTTCCATCTGAAAGCAGCCTTACAGCCTGATTCTGTGAAGCCCTGTCAATCAAATTTCTTACATATCTTCCATTACCAAAGTTATCAGTATTTCTCACCTTTTCAAAAATGTAATGTGCTTCTTTTGTTGCTTCATCTGTAACCTGAAATCCACGTTCTTCTATCATCAATTTGAATATATCTGTAAGTTCATCTGCAGTGTAGTCCGGAAAATCAACCCAGTGTGGTATCCTGCTTTTCAAACCCTCGTTAATTTTCATAAAATCACGCATCCGATCATTATATCCTGCCAAAATAACAATCACATCTTCTCGTCTGTTTTCCATCTCTTGAATAAGAACTGTTACTGCTGTATCGGATACCATAGAATAGGCTTCATCAATAAACAAAACACCTCCTTTTGCTGCAAGGAACGCTTCTCGTATAGCTGTGACACAGCCTAGACCGTCCAGATCCATTCCTCCACGTTCTACGAAAGCTCCGCTTTTTAAAATTCCTTTTTCTTTTGCTATACCTGCAAAGAGTTTTGCAACTGTCGTCTTCGCACTGCCCTGATTACCTCCAAATATCATGTTCATTGAACATGCCTGATAATCCTTGCCCTTATGCTTTATGCGTTCCTTTTCTACAAGATCCGATGCAATAATGCTTTCAATCTGTTTTTTAACAATATCCAAGCCTATCAGCTTATTAAGTTTGTCATAAGAAGAATCTGTTGACCCATCCCTATCCAGCATAAATTCCTGAGACATGTCATAATTATAAGCATGAAGCACATTCTTATTCAAACACCATGATTCAAATTGCTCATATGCCATTAGCACATCTGTCTGAGTAAACTCATTTCCAGGAAAGAGTTTCATAAATTCACCAGCCTGCCCGACATATTCTGCATATGCTGAATCCTTTATCAATGCTTTCATATACCTTATGGCAGCTCTTCTGTCACCTCTTCCCTCCCGAAGCATAACAGGGATTACATATTTATTAATCTGTGGTAAAATCTGATATGAAAAGCCTGGATTATCCATATTGTATGTAAAAACAAAAAGACATTTATTTCTATACTCTTTTAGAAGATTCACTATATATTTGCTAGTCAAAGTATAATCTACAGGATCACAACCAAACTTTTCTGTAAGATCAAGAACTACCACTCCTCCGTAATTTCCCTCAATAATGTCGTTAAGATGATTTTGTACAAGATACACATCAGGTTCTATCTCGCTGATCACTTCCATGCGTCGGCTACTTATACGCTTTGCCCTTATTAAGCTCTGCATAAGTGTTTCTGTCATATCTTTTACAGCCTCAATACTATGACCGCATACCACATAATGAACCATATTTCCCTTGAAGTCAGATGTATTTTCATGTTCTTCAATATTAATAAGCTCATCAATAAATGCCTGATCATATATAGTATTCTTGCAACTACTTTTCTCCGGAACAATTCTCTCCTTGAAATCAAAGTGAAATGATTTCGTTTCACTATTGTAGTAGTTGTAAATCCATAAGTTCGATGTGTCTACGAATCTGTTAGTTAAATTCATGAAATCCCTTCTTTTTGCTTCCAAAAGAAAGTCAAGTGCCTGATACATGGTAATTTCACAAGGTACAGTTTTTATTCTGTTTACTGAAAAATCTTCTTTCAGCACCCCTGTAATATGAGAAAATGCATCAACGAACGCACCCTTCTTTTCATCATAGGAGAAAACTGCAAAAGTTGTATTTCCTTCTTCCCGATAGGCGAAGAAACAAACATCATTATCCAACCTTTTATACATATAGTTGTTCACTGCAGCAATCGTATTCTCATAAGCGTATTCTCGAAGGTTAATTGTCGTCTTCTCTTTTATCTGATCTGCGCTTGCATACAGTGCAAAATTATAATATCTCATAGATTATCTCCTAACATTGTCTTTATTGTCTGAAGTCTCGAAGCAGAAAACAATACTGGATCAAACATGTCATATATGAACCCCACCTCGTCTCTGTTGATTCCAAGCACCGCAGCTACTTCATCTGCGGCATTCCCCGGATAATCATATTTTTTGATTACCTCAATAGCATCCGCATATCTTGTGATGAAAGTCATATACAATTCAGCCTCACGAACTTCCCTTTTATGAATCTCTTCTGCATCACTACGGATAGTTCCATAAGGAATGACATTCTCACTATCAATTCCTCCCCAGACCTTAAGCCAATACATAGCTCCTTTTTTAGCTTCTACCAGTGAACTATATGATCTAATAAATTTGCCTCTTGTGTTAACACTATAGCAGGATAACTTCCCAGGAAATGAATTTTCCAACTCTTTCATTGGACTTTTACCCTGATCCACTGGAATCTCCAATGGACCGCGCACATCCTCAAATCGCTGATAAAAAAGGTTATATGCTTCTACTTTTGCATTCATTTGTTGTACGCCTTCACTATACTGCTCTCTCTGAAAAGCAATGGTCATCATTGAACCGTCAATTCTACACGTATTGATTTTTTTAAACAATAACAGATAGTATCCCTGAAGGAGATATTTTTCTGTATCTTCATCCTTCGGAATACAATTATTATAGTAAAGTTTGTGCCACTCAAAGGAATCCGGCTTTAATAAAACGCTTTCAAAATGCTCCTCTGATCGTTTTCTTTCTTTTTCATCCCGCTCTCGAATTTTCTTCGTTTTGTCATAGATAATATGCTCTATATCATCTATTCCAAGAATCTGCCATACCATGGACTCCCAGTCATACAACAATTCCTTTTTCTTGCTATAATTTTCAATTACGTTGTTAATCTGACTTTGAAGTTCTTTTCGGCAGTATATTCTCTCTGATGCATATTTTTTGCTAATCCGAAACCATTTACCGCAATCCTCTGAATTGAACGCCTCTTCCATAAAAGGAAATGTGTTTGCAGGATGAAGCCAATCGTATTCAAAACCTTCCTGTCCTATGAAGTATTCCTTACCGTCTCTTGTAAGCATAATGATTGCACCTGGTCCACCAAGCCCCGACCCGATGCTATAGGAGAATGCAACCACTTTATCAAATAATTCTTTGTTCAGATGCTCGTACCTAAAATTCAAATCACAACACCTCCTGATAAACTACCAAAGATTATATTCTTGATTGTCAACATAGCCATTTTTCCTTAACTCCGTAAGGTATTTTATTGCATGTTCTGCATTCCATTCTCCGTCTTTCATTTTCATAAGCGGTGATAAACAATCTCTAAAATGTGCAAATGGCTTATCAAATAACTGGTTCTCCAACTCCCTCTCATATTCCATCAGGAATTCCGGAAGGAAACATTCATAGCAATAATCATTATCATCATTTACCCAAAATCTTCCCATCGCTGATGCCAAATATATATTTGCTGCATTTGCAAACTCGATATATGCAGACTTTGTTTTCGTTGTAATTACAACTGGATGCAAGAACATCATCAAATGAATTCGCCCTTCTGTAGCACAGTCAATTGTGATTTGTAATTCCCAGCTAAATATTTCATTCTCTATCAATGTAAATAAATGAAAGTCCTCCTTCATAAAATATCCGTCTTTTTTAGCTTTAATTTTCATATTAAATAATTTGGCATTTTTCATGAAGATCTTTCTTAGCTTTTCCTTTTCTGCGCTCTTCATTCCAGAATCTACCTCCTCATTTTAAGCAATATCATTTATCAACTTCTGATACCCTATAAGTAATTTCCTTTTGTCTTTCCTCAAAGAAATATTCTTTATTATCTATTTCATATAAACTCTTTTGGGGCTTGCCTGATTTTAAAAACATTTCCGTGGTAAGCAACTTTGATTTAAGTTGAAGTTCTTCTAATTGCTTAACATCCTTATCCGATAATAAATAATCCATTGTTACGGAAAAATAACTCGCAAATCTTATTAATGTATCAACAGAAGGATAACTTATAGCATTTTCAATATTCGATATAGCGCTTGGCGTTAGGCCTATTTCTTTTCCCAGGTCCCCTTGGGATAACGATCGAGAAACA
Organism: uncultured Eubacterium sp.; assembly: GCA_964461415.1. Taxonomy (GTDB): domain Bacteria; phylum Bacillota; class Clostridia; order Lachnospirales; family Lachnospiraceae; genus Eubacterium_G. The sequence goes on along the minus strand of CAYWUE010000006.1, from coordinate 27,977 downwards.
CGTAATTTTGCTATATTTCCTCCTATGTTTTTTATATCCATGGCCGGCTCCTCCTTCTATTATACATGATGTTTTCTTAAGTCGTTGTATGCAAATAACGAAACATTAACACTAGCAGTGTAGTTCTTTCTTCTCAGCTACAATCATTTTATATGCAAAATTTCTTTACAACTTTTCCTTTAAAACCTCAATAATCTTATTCGTTCTATATTCTATAACCTCTTCTGATTTATCCAGAAAATCTTCTAGAAGTTCAAGATACTCATCTGCTTCATAATAGGCAATCTCTGGATCTGTGCCATTAGGGTCCGTTACCTTTAATCTATCTTTTAATGGAGTTTTGAAAAGCAATATAGGTTTACCATCTTTAAAATATGGATTTAAAAAGAACCTCTCTTCCCAATCTTCAATTTTTAGAAATGCAGGATTGTATTCCGGGTTCATTTGAAGTTGCATCTCGAATTTAGTTAAGTTAATATCTCCTCTTTTAACTTTTTCTTGATATTTTGCAACAGCTATTATAAACCAATCAAAATAGTCTCTCATCCCTTCGCAATTCGCATTATCGTAATAGCACGCTCTTGCTCCATTTATCCCATTTCGTAAGGTTCCTCTGTTTGGTATTATCAGAAAATTTCCAACGCAATGGTATAACTTATGAAATTCATTTATTTTTTTCCACAAGCGCAGATTTTTATCTGCTGCGTAGTACTTTGCATGGAAAGCAAAACATCTATCTTTTTTCTTGTCTTCCCTCCCGAATAGGGATCCAAAGGAATTTAAAGTATCTCCTCGAAAGGCATATTCGTTATTCCAATTCCATGAACCCATTTTCTCAAAACTCAGGTCATATAAATCTCCCCACAAAATGATATAAATTGCTTGCGTAATAAGATACATATCTGGGTCAATAATATCACCAACATATGTTGTTAAGTTTGTAAAATCGAAACCTCTTAAATTCTCAATATCTCCATCTAATACGTCTTCAACAAAACCTCTCAGAATCCTAAAGCTTTCCTTATAATCATTAGTTTTTTCGTAATCTTTTCTATTCATATCTTTTCTCCTTTTTAGTATTCGCTTTTAATGTGTACGAATTTATACTGCAATTGTATCATTAAAAGTTAATAGCGTCAAGTAAGATTTATTAAAAATTATTAGCGAATTTTTACTTTTCAAAAAAGAATATTTATGATATACTATTTTTATAATTAAGGAGAAGGAGCATAAAATATATGTATTATTACAGATTTCAACTAACTCCATCACAACCAAACTCTGATATCGATTATACTAATTATCAATATGAAATTTTGTCTGCCGTTAATTCAGTTAATAACGGAATCGCCTTTAAACGTGATGGGAAATTTATAGAAATGTCAAATAATGATATAAATTCTAAAGAGCTTAAATTAGTACTTAAGTGTAAAACTCCCCTTGTTCATGCCGCGAGAAGCTTAAGTGCATTGACAAGATACTTGACCACCAATTATTCTGACATTTTTTCAAAATATGTTTTTAATAAAACTCTTTTTCATATGAACTTAATTTCTCAAGACAGTTCATACGATGACTTAGTGATATCCGATACCGATTTAATAAAAGGCATTGTAGATTTATTGTTTACCTATACAACTACAACCAAAACTGAAGCTGATATGCGTGAACAAACTATAAGTAGCATAAAAGAACTAATAAAACCATATATACACAAATAAAAAGCTAGCGGGGGTGAAAAAATATGTTTCGCCCCGCTGATTTACAAACCCAAAAACTTTACTTGACAAACTCTACAGTCCATTAATTACCTTGTTTTCTTTTGTTTTTCCATAGTTCTAACTTCTTCTACACCAAAATATTTTTTTCGATATTCATATTCCTCCATAAACTCATCATACAAAGACATCTTATATCGGATACTCCTCACCTTTTCCTCTGTATATCCCATACGCTTACAATACGTATCAAATTCAGCCATAATATCATCCGTAGGTTCAGGAAGAAGTTCTGCTCGCTCCTTAATTGAAAGCTTTGTAAAATCAACTGGTTCAGACTCAATATCCTTCTCAATTGTTTTCCCATCAATTGGTTCTTCTGGAATCGTAGAAACATCTTCTAAAGTTGATTCCACTTTAGGCACAATATCTGCTTCAAGCACCGGTTGTTCCATTATTTCAGTATCTACTGTATTCTCATTAACAAATTCATTAGAATCATCAACAACCTGCTCTGGCTCTTTTTCCTTCACTTCCAATTCCTTAATCTCAGCAAATTCATCATAAGTCAGAATCGCTTCCTTAGCCTCTTGAAGTGTCACGTTATCAACATACATAAATCGAATCGCCTCCAAATAGTCCATATACTCCCATTTCCATCTATGCGTCACACTTGTGATGCCAGACAAGGTCTCCTCCCATATCAATCCGGCTTTTTCAGCCTTTACACGATACAAGTTAACTGCCTGTCTCGCCTCGAACTCTTCTCTTGTCATAATCGGTGCAGTAAGTTCTTCCTCTGAAAATGCAGCATAATCACTGATAAACTGTGTATTCAGATAATCTGTATATTCCCTATTCCAATCAGGTCGATTAAGTTCTGCACTGTAATACTGATGCTGAATATTATTACGTTCAAATGCTAGTTTTCTTTTCCTTGATAAAATCTCTCTTTGCTTTCGTTCCTCTTCAATCTGCTTTGCCTTTCTGACTTCTTCCTCTTTTGCAGCAGCTTCTGCCTTTGCTCTTTCTTTTTCTTCAGCAATCCTTCGTACTTCCTGTTCGGCTTTTCTTTCTGCTACGGCATGCTCTATACGTTCTATAAGCTCAGCTTTTCCATATCCCTCACCAAGCTTATTGCCTCGAATTCCCTTTTTCATATCCGCAGTGGCAAACGTAACCGTTTTATCTGTAACACGGATTTTCCAACCATATATACCTTTTAGAAATTCCACCATCTGTTCAAATGAATCCACTGATGGCAATAGTTTTTCGATGGTATTACGAATCAATTCTTTATTTGATGTGACACCTACTCCATCCGAAGCATTTTTATCTATCAGTCGCTTTTCTACCCAATAATTATCCGTATGCTTCTTTGTAAGCAAATCCACCTGACCATATCCTAAAAGCAGACACTGTCTCATTACCCATTTCTTTGCATGATACATCAGCTTCCCTGTACTTTTGTGTTTACAGCCCTGCTTCCATTCACAAGGCTTGTCATGCCACTTTTCCTTTTTGCCTTCATATTTTCTAACAGAATTTATCACAATGTGAACATGCATATTCTGACTTCCATTATGACCATCCGGGTGCACAGCTAGCACTGCCTGATGCCCCGGAACAAATACCTCTAGCCATTGTTTTCCAAATTCCATTGCCTGCTCCATTGTAATATCATCTGTCGGTTCAAAGCTGATGATATAGTGATGTGCCTTTACATCCTTTATAGAATTATTCTTGCCATACAGTCTATTTGTTTCAATGCACTCTGCTCCGAAAGTATCAGCATTACAATTAACTCCTTCAATCAGGTACGAATCTCTCTCCTGTACTCTTCCCTTTTCATCCAGAATCGTTTTATTCGTGTACTCATCAAACTTGCAGGTCAGATATTCCACCGCATCCGAATAAAATCTATTCTTCACAGGTATATGCTTAATAATCGCCATTACTCCTCACTCTCCTTCTTACTTTTTCTCCTGTGCTTCCTGCCGCAGGCAACATCCTCCAATACCGGCAAAATCTTAAATTTCAAATCCAACAACTCTTTGATTGCTTCCTTCAACTCAAAATAGATTGAAAAATAGTCGCCTCCACCGTTTAGATATTTTGCTATCTGATTGAGGTTGAAACCTATCTTTCCAAGCTGCATGGCATATTCTTTTAAAAGACTGGTATCGCCATAGCATGGAAGCTTTCTTCCCAGTGCACATCTCCTAATAAACTCAGATGTGCTAAGTCCGGTCTTTCTTGCCTTTTCTTCTATCAATTCCTTGTCCTCTGCCGAAATACGCATAGACATTAGAACCATGTTCTCTTTCTTTTTATCTGTGTTTCTCATAAAATCCTCCGTTTCTAATATTAAGAAAAGCAGGCAAATTAACCTGCTTAACTTTATTTCTACAAATTGTGTTTACATTAGTTGTCACTTCAACAAATCAAATATACTGCCGGATACGGCAGATACTTTTCCCCGATGCAGATTCTGCATCTCCCCTCCCGTGCATAGCCTCGCTCCCCTAAGGTCGCTCACCAATACGCTCGCTTCGCTTGCGGATATTCTCCTAAAGAAATCTGTCATACACCTGTCTTACAGGAATTATCTCATCACTTCGCCTTAAGAAATCCTCCTGTTGCCTGCGCATCATTTTCCAAAAGAAATGTAGCCATAGCTGATGCGAGCCGACCTAAGTCGGCTGGTGCTCCGTTAAAGTCGCATAAGGTAGAGCAAGTTCCGCCCTGTATATACAGGGCAGAACTTGTTGGGGATTTAGCATCCCCAAGCCCCAGCTTCTTTCGGCTTTTGAAAGACAAAAAACAGCCCGCAAGCGGACTGTTTTCTGCTTCAAAGCCTTGGCTAACTTCGTAAGACTTTTGTATGACATCCTGTCACAAATAAAAAGAACCGTCTTACAAATAAAGTACTATCCTCATACAAAGCACTTTTCTGTAAGACAGTTCGTCATACCATTCATCTTATTCAATTTAATCATCATCCATATCAAAGAGACTTCCAAGTGCACTTTTTGTGGAATTATCCATCTCAGCAGAGATGTCAGCTTCAAGTTCATTACTCGAAACTTCAGCTTCTTCTGTCACATTAATACTCTCATTACCAGACACATTACCCTGTGTTGTATTAAATATCGTATTTTGCATATTCCCGGACATACTGTTCGGAACTGTTCCTGTCATAGGCATAGGCATCATCGGAGCAGCTTCCAAATTCATCTGCTGTGTCATAGCTCCAAGAACACCCGCAAACATATTGTTTGCAACATTTTGGGATGATTCTTGTACAATCTTGATAAACTCTTCTCCGGAAAGCAAAATGGCTTCACTGATCCAGTCCTCAATGGACTTTTCACGCTTTTTATTCTTCTCATCCTCTATTGCCGTGAGTATCGCTTTCTTGATTACTTCTGTCTGATTCAAAAATCTCGGCTGGAGTGATTTTTCCTCCAGCCAGCTAAGAATCTGCTTATCCTTTTCATTCTTTGGATTTAACCGAAATGATATTGCATTTCCCATAAGCCATAAGCACCTCCTATCCCAGATTATCAGCCAGATATCGGTAGCCAATGGCATTTGCTTTCACGTCCGTTACATACTGGATATTCCTGCCCTGTGTTCTGCCAAAACGCTTCATCACACAAGCACCACCGCCAACATACACGATATTTTCATGAATCAAATCAACCTTAATCTCACGAAGCTTTGCTTCCACTTCATCTGCATACTGCTGTAATCCACTTTCTATAAACGGAACAAAATCCGCATTTACATTAGTCTGTTTTCCACGAATAACATCAATAATGTCATCCTCCGGGATTTCACACTTTAACTTTGGAAGGGCATCCTTTTTAATACGCTCAATGGCGGTAATCAACCCAAGCTCATAGGTGTAAGCATCTTTATCCATAGGAATTCTGTCACGGACACTTAATACATCCAAGGTCCAGGAACCCAAGTCCACACAGCGAAGTCTGTCCATATCTCCCATACGGTTAGCAATGGCTGCATAACACTGGGCGTAAATCTTTACCTTATCCATAAAGAAGGAATAGTGTACTCCCTCAAAGGTAAAGGAAATCCTCTCCTTATGCCACAAATAATCACGAAACTCCTTACGCTCCGCACCAAACAAGGTCAGAGGCACACCTGCATATAATTCCACATGCTCTGCTCCTGTCTTACCCTGATACTGCAACTCCTTGGCAATGCCTGCAAGAGTCAGCAGAAAATAGTTCTCATTCTCCGTCTTGGTTGCCTGCTTTCCAAGTCTGCCCTGTCCCACGATATACTTTCTACCCTTATACTCCAAAAGTCCGTTCTTGGTAAGGGGTTCATAATCTACCGGAACCACGGAAGTCTCCATAAAGGTATGCTCGCCCTTAATGGAACTCCATCCATGATCCAGTGCAATCTTAACAGGTGTCATAGTTGTTTCAGTCATAAAATAATTCTCTCTCATAAAATCCTCTCTTTCTCCGGCATAATAACCGGTCTGCATAATATTTTTGTTCTGTGTTGTAGTCTGTCCTTCATTAGTGATACTTGTAAACAATCTCTCCATAAATAACCTCCTCCGCAAGTTGCTTTGCCTGCTCTCTTAATTTCCACATCTCCATCGTAGAATGTGTATCCTTTGGCTTATGCTTTGTCAGATACTTATCTACAACCATATCCAGCATCTCATAAGCCTCTTCGTTTATTTCCTTTGCTTTACTATGAAGCTGACCCATTCTGTTATGGTGATGGTACCTGTCAGGGGGATTTTCCTTCATATAAGTAATCCACAGGTGACCGTACTTCCCGATATCAGTCGATGATATAGCCGAATCCATATCCGGCTCCTTGGCTTCAACACTAATATTCGGATAAAAAACGTCATCCACCTCTGTATAAGTACCGCCCATTGCTTCATACAAAGATAATTCTCTGCTCATTGTCACTACCTCCCTATCTTGCTTTGCCCCGGCTGTTACCAAGGACTTGCGTTTTTTCAAGTTCCTGCTTCTCATACCATTCCTTCACAAGACGCTCAATCAAATCCGTCTTTTGCTTTGGCGTATAATTCTCCGGAAAATACTTATCCAAAGTATCTGCACGGAGCTTAATCTGCTCCCTCTGGTTTGGTTTTTCCTGCTCTAATATCAGAAACATCCCATCCATATCTAACTCTCCCGACTGGCTCATACGCTTCATGCGGTTTGCTTGTGACAATGACGGTGTACACTGCTCCATGTTCATAACCTCATACAGCTCGTACTGTTCTTCCTCTGTCAGATAGGAAAGCTCAACCGCTATAGTAAAAGCAATCTTTCCTTCATCTACCATATCAAGGAGCTTAGGGATGAGGTTGGTAAGGCGGATATAACGTGATATTTGCCTTTGACTTTCCCCTGTCTGCATTGCCAGTGTTTGATTGCTTCTAATAATTGCATCTTCAACACTTTTATCCTGTAGCAACATCCATTTTCTATCAGCATCATGTCCACTGGTCAATGAATGTGTTTGTAACGTAGGGTTTTCCAACTTTTCGCCAACTTGGCAAAAAGTCAAATCCGTTCTTGCCCCCTGCCGCTTCAATGCCTCCAGCTTCATCTTATAAGCAAATGCTTTTTCACTGGGTTTTAAATGCTCCCGTTGTAAGTTACTATCCACCATGGCAATCACCGCCTGATTATCATCTAAATCACGAATCACTACAGGCATCATATCAATCCCCGCCCATTTACAAGCAGCCTTTCTTCTGTGACCTGCAATCAGTTCATAACCCCCACCAGCCTTCGGTCTCGCCAAAGCCGGAACAATCACACCTTCTTTTTCTATACTTTGCATTAGTTCAAACAATGCCATATCGTTTTCTACCTTAAAGGGATGCCCCTCAAAGTCCTGTAATTCCTCTAAAGGAATCATTCTGATATCTGTTTCCACCACAGCTCCATCCTTATGTTGTGGATAAGAATACAATTCTTCTTTTTTCTTCATAAAATCAATTACCTCCTCAAAAACTTCTCATTCTCGCAATTTTTCCAAGAACGACAAAGAGCCACTTATTTCCAAATTCACTTGAAAATAAGCGGCTCAGACCACTTTGTTACTCTTATTTAAATGTTAGCATTTTGATGAAATTGTTAACGATAGATTTTTGTGTTTCCGAACTACACCCTCACAACCACTTGAACGTTCACTCCGTTCGAAATTGCCTTTTTCTTCGAAATTCTGTCACTTTGTGAAAATACTATATGCCTCTCAAAGTGCCTAAACTCAAGGAGTTTCAGGTATCTTTCCTTTGGAGTAATGTCACGCACTCCACATGAACCGTCTCTCCAAACATCTCGCACGGTGTTGCCTCCTTCAATATGTACCCATTCTCACTCAGCCACTTGAGGTCTCTTGCTAGAGTTGCGCTATCACAGCTTACATACACGATGTGCTCTGGCGACATCTTTACCATCGTTTCTAAAAGTTTTTCATCACACCCCTTGCGTGGTGGGTCCACTACAATAACGTCCGGTCTGCACTCTGCATCATTCCTATGCTGTTCAAAATACTGCGGAACCACATCTTCTGCTGCCCCTACCAAAAACTCAGCATTAGTAATATTATTAATCTTTGCATTAATCTTAGCATCCTCGATTGCCTGTGGAATAATCTCAACACCAATAACCTTCCTTGCTTTCCTTGCTAAAAAAAGTGAAATACTTCCGATTCCACAATACAAGTCCCACACTGTTTCATTACCTGTAAGACCTGCATATTCCAATGCTTTTTTGTACAGTTTCTCTGTCTGAATCGGATTTACCTGGAAGAATGACAATGGAGAAATTCTAAACTTTACATCTCCAATATAATCCTCAATAAAACCCTGACCATACAGATTCACAATCTCGTTTCCCATAATAACGTTGTTTCTTTCACGATTAATGCTTAAGGAAACGTCCGTCATTTCCGGGACTTCTTTTAAACTATTCACCAGTATGTCGCTGTGTGGAAAACTTTCCCCGTTAATAACAATACAAACCATAACCTGCTTAGTAGCTTTACCTATACGAATTAGAACATGACGTACCAGACCTTTTCCGGTGTTCTCATCATAAGGCTTAATTTTGTAATCAGTCATGAAATCTTTTACCAAATCCATTACTTTCTTATTGATATCCAATCCGTCCACACGAAGCCCCAGCATACAACTATCTACCTCAATAATAGAGTGAGTTCTGCCCGCATAAAATCCTGTAATAATCTGACCTTCTTTATTAATTCCAACTGGAAACTGTGCCTTATTTCTATAATAAAATGGTTCATCCATTCCCATAATAGGCTTCATTTCAAAATTTTCAATTCCACCTATTCGCTTAATATTGTTATAAACCTTATCGCTCTTGAACCTAAGCTGTTCTTCATAATTCATAGCTTGAAGCTGACATCCACCACACTGCCTCGCTACAGGGCATCTAGGTTCCACGCGATTCTTAGACGGTGTCACAATCTCAATCAATTTAGCAAAAGCATAATTCCTCTTTGCCTTCATTATCTTTACTCTAACCACATCGCCTATAACTGTATCCTTAACAAAAAGGGCGTAGCCATCAATTTTGCCTATGCCCTCTCCTGTAGTTCCCAAATCTATAATTTCAACTGTTAAAATATCATTTTTATTATACATTCACTGTTCTCTTTCTATCTATGTTTTTCTCACAAGTCTCAACCTGTTATAATATGCCTTCCTGTAACACACTTGATTCTTCTCTTTTTTAAACTATAACATATTCAAGTGATTTTAACATATATCATTGAGTTAATCTTGTTTCGTGCGATACACCTTAAACTGTAGTTTTTCTCACATTACTTTCTAACAATCTGTTATATCCTAACCACTGGTCACTTCCTGCTGTACTATTGCTATTAAAAATTTCTGTCATTGTCTCAATTTTTGCATCTGCATTGTCAGCCAGATTAAGTGCCATTGCTTCAATCAATGCAGGCTTCTTAGGTGAACCATATTCCAATTCTCCATGATGAGCCAAAATACAATGCTTCAATTCATTTTTTAATTTTGTAGGAAACTCTCCAATAGAATCCATTATTTTTCCAAGCATTTCTGACCCCATTACAATATGTCCTAGAAGCTGACCTGCATCTGTGTAATCGTTCATTGGAAATTCAGACAATTCATATACCTTTCCAATATCATGGCATATAGCTGATGTTATTAACAAATCTCTATTAATTACAGGATACTGTTTTGCAAAAAAATCACACATTTGTGCAACTGAAAGAGTATGTTCAAGCAAACCTCCAATAAATCCATGATGTACACTTTTTGCAGCCGAGTGTTTCATAAAAGCTTCTCTAAAATCTTTATTTTCTATAAACAGTTTTTCTAAAACCTGCTTGTAATAAGGGTTATTAACACTGGCAATGAATTTTTCCAATTCTATCATCATAAGGTTAATATCTTTATTCGTGCATGGTAGATAATCTGACGGTTCCACATCGCTTTCGCTAACTTTTCTTACTCTTTTTATACTAAGCTGTGTCTGACCGTTAAAAACAGTAACATCTCCATTCACTTCTACATAATCGAGCGCATCAAATTCTTCTATCCCCATAGAATGAGGATCCCATATTTTTGCATCTAACGAACCTGTCTTATCCTGAAGTATTACATTATCATATTCCTTACCTGTTTTTGTCATTGCGCTACTTTTCTGTCTGCACAAATATATCTCCTGAATTCTTTCTCCCTCTCTCAATGTTTCTATGTATCTCATTTTTCCAATCTCCTAAATATTTCTTTACCTAAAGGCTAATCTTTATTATAATTGATTATGTATCTAAATACAAGAATTGGAGACCTTAACATGAACGAAAAAGTTCTGAAAACCCTTGAATATTACAAAATTATAAATATGCTAAAAAATCATGCTGGCTCTAATTGCGGCAAATTGCTTTGCCAAAATCTGGTGCCATGCATAAATATTGATGAAGTTAGAAAAAATCAGACTGAGACAGCTGATGCACTGACCAGAATATGGCAAAAAGGCAGTCTTTCTTTTTCAGGAATCCACAATATAAATGATTCAATAAAAAGATTAGAAATAGGAAGCACTCTTGGCATCGGTGAATTGCTTCGTATAAATTCTCTTTTAAAGGTTGCTTTAAGAGTAAAAACCTTTTCAAGACGGGAAGATGAAGATAACAAAGACAGCCTTGACTCCTTGTTTGAAATGATTCAGCCTCTCACAAATTTGAAAAATGATATTGAACGCTGTATTATCTCAGAAAATGAAATTGCTGATGATGCATCCGTCAATTTAAAAAACATACGAAGACAGATGAAAATAACAAATGACAGAATTCACAGTCAGCTTTCATCTCTTATAAATTCAAGTTCAGGACGTACCTATCTTCAGGATTCTCTTATAACTATGAGAGATGGTCGCTACTGTGTCCCTGTAAAACAGGAACATAGAGGTAGTGTAAATGGTATTGTCCACGACCAGTCCTCTACAGGCTCTACACTTTTTGTCGAGCCTGCTGCAGTAGTTGAACTTAATAATAAACTTCGCCAACTTGAAGGAAAAGAGGCCGAGGAGATTCAAATAATTCTTATAAACCTTAGTATTCAATGTGGCGAATATATTGAAGAACTAAAAACCAACATGAAAATTTTGCCACAGCTTGACTTTATATTTGCTAAAGCCTCTTTGGCAAAAGAAATGAAGGCTACAATGCCTATATTCAATAATGAACGCTATATCAATATCAAACAGGGACGGCATCCTCTTTTGGATTCAAAAAAAGTAGTTCCTATAGATATTCATCTCGGTAAAGAATTTAATTTATTAATTGTTACCGGACCTAATACAGGCGGAAAAACCGTTTCCCTAAAAACTGTAGGTCTTCTGACTCTTATGGGGCAGGCAGGACTTCATATTCCGGCTTTTGATGGCAGTAAACTAGCAATATTTACTGAAGTTTTTGCCGACATTGGCGATGAACAAAGCATTGAGCAAAATCTAAGTACATTTTCCGCCCATATGATGAATACAGTAAATATACTCAATCAGGCAGATTCTAATTCACTAGTTCTTTTTGACGAGCTTGGTGCTGGAACTGATCCGGTAGAAGGTGCTGCTCTTGGAATATCTATTCTTTCATTCCTAAAAAATCTGGATGCAAGAATTATGGCAACCACACATTATAGCGAATTAAAGCTTTTTGCCTTATCAACTAAAGGTGTTCAAAATGCCAGTTGCGAATTTGACATTGAAACATTAAGACCAACATACCGACTGCTGATTGGTATTCCAGGTAAAAGCAATGCTTTTGCTATTTCAAGCAAGCTAGGGCTTCCTGAATACATTATAGATGATGCAAGACAGCATATCGATTCTGACAATGAACAATTCGAGGATGTTTTATCAAAAATCGAAGCTCAACGACTTCAAATAGAAAAAGATCAGGAAACCATCGCTGTTTATAAGTCTCAAATACAATCTCTTAAACAAGATTATGAACTTAAAACAGAAAAACTTAATGAACAGCGTGATAAAATTCTTAATAAAGCACGTGAGGAAGCTCTTGATATACTTAAAGAAGCTAAAGAAACTGCCGATGAGGCAATTAAAAATATCAATAAATACGGAAAATCCGGCAACACTCGTGAAATGGAAAAATCCAGAAGCAATGTAGGCTCTAAGATTAAAAAGAATCAAGCAAGTTCTCCAATAAAGGTCAACAAACCTACAAAGCAATATAAGCCTTCTGATTTTAAATTAGGTACAGGTGTAAAAGTTCTAAGTATGAACCTTAATGGTACGGTTGCTTCACTTCCTAATGAAGCCGGCAATCTAACCGTAAAAATGGGAATTCTTAATTCTAAAGTAAACATACGTGATTTAGAAATAATAGACGAACCAGATATTAAGGCTCCGGGACTTACACGAGGTTCTGCTGGTAAAATAAAAATGAACAAATCTATGAATATTAAAACTGAAATTAATCTAATCGGAAAAACAGTGGATGAAGCAATTTCACAACTGGATAAATATTTAGATGATGCTTATATAGCTCATTTGCATCAGGTCTATATTATTCATGGCAAAGGAACAGGCGCTCTTAGAAGCGCAGTTCAAAATCATCTCAAAAAATGCAACTATGTAAAATCATACAGAACCGGCGAGCATGGAGAAGGTGGTGCCGGTGCAACAGTTGTAGAATTTAAATAAACTTATAGGAGGAATTAAAATGGTAATCAAACAAAAAATATTAATAGTTGATGATGATGAAAACATTGCAAATCTCATATCCTTGTATTTAACTAAGGAATGTTACGAAACCAGAATTGAACATGATGGTCAGTCAGCACTTGAGGCATTTAAGGAATATGCGCCTAATCTTATTTTGCTGGATATTATGCTTCCGGGCCTTGACGGATACGAAGTTTGCCGCGAAATAAGACGTGAATCAAAAGTTCCTATTATAATGCTCTCCGCAAAAACAGAAGTTTTTGACAAAGTATTAGGCCTAGAGCTTGGAGCCGATGACTACATTATAAAACCTTTTGATTCAAAAGAACTTGTTGCTCGTGTCAAAGCTGTCTTAAGAAGATATACAGATACAGCAACACCTGCAAAAACACAATCCTCAGAAAAACGTGTAGAATACAAAAATCTTATTATCAATCTTTCAAACTATGAAGTTATTTATGATGGAAAACCTGTTGAAATGACTCCACGAGAAATTGAATTACTTTATTTTCTTGCCTCTTCTCCTAACCAGGTTTTCACAAGAGAACAGCTTCTTGACCACATTTGGGGCTATGAATACGCTGGAGATACAAGAACCGTTGACGTTCATATCAAGCGTATTCGCGAAAAAATTGCAGACACTGACCAGTGGTCAATCGGAACAGTGTGGAGTGTTGGTTACAGATTTGAGGTACATAACTAAAAATGAAAAATTCTATTTTAACTAAATTTTTTACAGGATATTTTTCCTTCGCAATACTTGGATTTTTATTCATTACATATTGGTCAAATAATTTGATTTATAATCATCTTTTAGGAGAAAATATTAACACCTTATATTCTTATGAATCAGTAATTGCTGACAATGCCATTGATTATGTAAATGATTCGATTAGCGAGCTAAAAAATCCTAAGCAGATTATTAACAATTTTAATAACGTACTTAATTGTGATATTTTAATCTTAAATAATAACAAAGAACCTTTTTACTATACTGGTTCTCTTGATAACCTGACGGATAATTCATCTAACATTCTGATTGATAAATTTAATCCGTCAGACTACAGCGAAAAACATTACAAGATTGGAAAATTCTATAATATTTTTAAGACAGATACCCTGAGTGTAGTTTACGAAATTAAAGACAATGATAATGCCATAGGATACATTGTTGCACATATGCCTACATCTCTTATAAAACAAAAGTGCTATGATGTGACATTTATTTTTTATGTAACATATGCAATAATTTTGGCGTTGTCCCTCATTGTATTTCTAAATTTCATGTTAGTTATTTATCTCCCATTAAAACAAATAAGACTTGCCGCAATGGAGTATGCCAAGGGCAATTTCGAATATGATGGACTTAAAGTAAATAGTGATGACGAGATAGGTGATGTTGCACATTCACTTCAATATATGTCAAAACAACTTAGTAATTCGCGTTCCTACCAGAAAGAATTTATTTCGAATATCTCTCACGATTTTCGCTCACCACTTACATCAATCAAGGGATATATCGAGGCAATTATGGACGGTACAATTCCTCCGGAAGATTATAACAAATATCTTTCAATCGTTTTATCGGAAGCTGACCGCCTCGAAAAACTCACTTCCGGCCTTAGGGACTTGAATCGTTGGAACAGCACTGGTCCGGAATTATTATTTGAAGATTTCAATATGGAAAATGTTATTGCCTCTACAGTAGATACATTTCAGGGTAGTTGTGAAAAGAAAAATATTGAACTGATTATACAATTTCCACCTAAACACTTTAATGTCTATGCTGACAAAGGAAAAATCGAACAGGTTTTATATAATCTACTCGATAACGCTATTAAGTTTAGCAATCCTCACTCAAAAATCATAATCAAGCTTTACAATAAGGGTGAAAAACAATACTGCTCCGTAAAAGATTTCGGTATGGGTATTCCTCAGGACAGTATCGACAAAATATGGCAGCGTTTTTATAAAACTGATATTTCCCGCGGACGCGACAAAACCGGTTCCGGTATCGGACTTGCTATTGTTAAAGAAATTATTCGCAGTCATAATGAAACTATTGACGTTATAAGCACAGAAGGTGTAGGTACTGAATTTGTATTTTCACTAAAAAAATCTAAAAGATAAATACTCATTAGATTCTACAAAAATTTTTAACTATAAAATTATGCTTTGGGGTTATCATTATGCTTAACAATAATACATACCGTATAGATTTTACCCTATTTGTTCGCAAATAATAAAACCTACAAATTTGATATTCTCTTGTCATATAAGGAATATCATTTGTAGGTTTATTTTTTAAGCAGTCATTCTTATATATTTGCTCATTTTTGAAATAAACTCAGAATTTGTTGGTCTTTTATTTTTTCCATCATCAAATTCCTTTCTTAATTCGGAAACATTTTCTGTCCAGGCAACCTCAATTGCATGCCTTATTGCCTTCTCAACACGCTGTGGTGTGGAATTATGCCTTTTTGCCACATCAGGATAAAGCACCTTTGTTACTCCATCTAATGCTGTTTCATCCTCTAACACAAGCTCAATTGCTGTTGCTATATATTTGTAACCTTTCAGCCTTGTTGGAATACCAAACTTCATAAGTTTCATAAAAATATAAGTTTTCATATCCATTTTATCATTCAGATCCTCGTTCGCTCTTTTATCTGCTGAATTGTTTATCACTATAATATTATAATTGCAACCTTCTCTGTTTTCCGGCATGACAACATCACCGTTAACCTTCAACAAGGTAACCAATTCTTCTAAAAGACCTGTTTCAAAAACTTTCCCCATACTTAATTTTTCCTCCATATTTTTCTAGATATTTTCATTCTCATGCTATATAATAATGGTAAACTTTTGTAAAAAAAAGGCATAGAAAGGCACCAATATTTTCGCTAAAATCAATTTATGTGCCAAAAAATACCTTTTTTAATATTTTTATTAAGGGGAAAATACAATGAGTCAAAAAACACACGAATTAGAATACTATAAAAATACTTTGGTAAAAAATCTAAACCATCTTTTATATCAAAAATTCTGGTCTATCAGACAATTATCTGATGCTGCAGACATTCCTTACGAATCCGTAAAAAAATTAGTGGGTGGAAAAATCAGTAATCCTTCTGCTTACACTTTAGTTAAAATTTGTGACGCACTAACCTGCAGCATCGACTACTTACTGGGTCGTTCTGCAATAAATCCTGTCTATGACAAATCATTGCCTCCTAGAGTTTTTAATCTTTTAACCGAAATCGCCTATTTTGAATCATACTTATCAGATTATAACAAAGCAAACAATTCAGAGCGTATTTCTGTACTTGTTCCCACCGGCAAAGTGGAAGATGGCATGATTTTTGACAGCATTTATACAGACAGTGTAGATGTAGGCCGATACAAGCGTGATTTTGGTGATATAATTCTTTGTGGTTACAAAATTATCGGAAATAATCTTATGCCGACCTATTACGACGGCGATATTCTTCTTGTTGGAAAAGACAGGTTTCCAGCACCTTCTGAAACTGGTATTTTCCTAATTGGAAACAAAATTTATATAAGGCAATATCTTCCTGGCACTCAATTAGAATTAGCCTCTGTTAATAATAAGAGTAAATCCTTATTTATAAAAAATATTGATGATGTTCACTACGTGGGAAGGGTTCTAACTGTAATCAGAAATTATTGATTTTTTACAAAATCTTACAGTATTCTCCCTCAAAACTGATATTGCATTCTGAAAACAATTGTATTATTATAGTAGATGTATATTAATAAGAAGGAGGCTTACATAATGGCTTACAAAATTACTGACGGATGTATCGGTTGTGGTGCATGTGAAGGTACTTGCCCAGTAGGAGCTATTAGCAACGAAGGTGGCGTTTGCGTTATCGATGCTGATTCATGTATCGAATGTGGCGCTTGTGCAGGTGCATGCCCAACAGGTTCAATCGAATTAGATTAATTAAATTAAGCTCATATTAGAGCGATTATGTACTATTATTAGTGCGATAAAAGTGCCATCCACTATTTCGGGATGGCACTTTTGTTATGTAAAATTCATACAGTCAACTTTTTCCCTATATGGACTGTACCTTTTTTCTTCTTTTTCAGCAGCATTTTTTCTGCCTTTATCTTTTTACGTTTTTCCTGTCTGCTGATTTTTTGTTTTGACCTCATTAATTCATCTAATTTTTTGTAACGTTCTTCTTCCTTCTCCTCCTGTACTCTCATCATATAATTCATACCTTTAAGAACATTTTCACTTACATTATCGCTTAATTCTTTTCCAAGTCCTTCTGTGGACTCTTTTAGAGCATTAGAAACAATTTTGTTCATAAGATTTTGAAATTGTTCCATTTTTATGTTTGTCGTGTTTTCCATATTTGCTTTACTATCATTTGAGAGTTGTTTTTCACTTGAAACACACAAATCTCCCCCCTCTTTTTCACAAATATCCGTCATATTTTGTGAATTATCAAATACATTTCCATTACATAGATTGTCCCCCCTTTTTTCTCTAATCTCCATAAGAGAAATCGGCTGTCTTACAGTAAGCCTGTCTTTAGCATTCTTAACTCTACCAATCATATTTTTTATAGCTTTCAAACTGTATCCCTGATTTTTATAATCACGAACTTTGCTCAAAATCTCAATATTACTTTCCGTATAATATCTATGCCCCATTTCATTTCTTGGAACTTTTATTTCCAACTCCTCCTCCCAATATCTAAGTACATGTGATTCCACATTTAACATTTTTGAAGCATCAGAAATAATATATCGTTTTTCTCCCATACTCTCCTCCTTATAACTCAACTGAAATATATGATTTTTTTTCGCCCCTATTTAATTTAGAAAATTCCAAAAAGAGATGCTCCCTTTTGGAACATCTCTATTATAAATTCATTATATGTTGTCTTCAATATTTTTAGCACTGCGAAAAATATTGCTTTCTGTAGTTTTGTCGCACTCTGTCTAATATAATCAAATTCTTTAAACCTGTTCTGTTTCAGCATTTTCGAATTTTGTAAACTGTGGCAACCATACCAATTCGATTTCACCTACCGGACCGTTACGCTGTTTAGCTACATTTAGAATAATTCTATTTCTGTCCTCTGTTTTTGTTTCCTTATCATAATATCTTGACATAAGCATTACTACGTCTGCATCCTGCTCGATAGAGCCAGATTCACGAAGGTCAGCCATAATAGGTTTCTTATCTTCTCTTGTTTCAGCGGCGCGGTTAAGCTGTGATAAGGCGATAACTGGTACATTTAACTCTCTTGCTATTCCTTTTAATGTTCTAGAAATCTCTGCAATTTCCTGTTCACGACTTGTTGCTCTTCCGTTGGTTGTCATCAGCTGCAAATAGTCAACAATAACTAACTGAATATCTTTTTCAAGTTTAAACTTTCTACACTTTGAACGCATTTCACCAATACTTATACCTGGCGTATCATCTATGATAATATTAGAATTTCCGATAATATTAGCTGACTCTACTATGTTCGCCCATTCACTGTCACTCAAATCACCATTTCTCATTTTCTGAGAGCTTACCATGGAGTTTTGCGAAATTACACGGTTGATAAGCTGCTCGCTAGACATTTCCAAGCTAAATATCGCCACAGGAATATTGTGTTTTACTGCAACTGTCTCTGTAATATTAAGAACAAATGCTGTTTTACCAACAGATGGTCTAGCTGCAATAAGAATCATATCTGACGGTTGCAAACCTGAAAGCTGATGGTCTAATTTAGTAAATCCTGTTTCTAAGCCGGTAATTGAACCCTTTGTCTGGGATGCTTTTTCAATTTTTTCAAATACATTAAGAACTACCTGTCGTACCGGTGTATAATCTCCCGTACTTCCCGACTGAATCAGGTCAAAAATCTTCTTTTCTGTATCTTCAAGAATAGCTTCTAATTTTTCATTTCCCGCATAACATTTATTTGCTATGTCTTCGTTGGCACGAATAAGATTTCTCATTACTGATTTCTCGTAAACAATGTCTGAATATTGCTTGATATTAGCAGACGTAGGCACCATTTCTAAGATATTTCTAATAAACTCTAAACTTACAACCTCTGACGGAACTCCCATTTCCTCTAACTTTGATTTTACTGTTACAAGATCACAGGTTTTTCCTTCATTAAAAAGCTCCACCATTGCCTTAAAAAGAGAGCCATATTGTTTATTATAAAAATCATCTTCAGTAATTTTTTCCATGGCTGCTGTAATTGCGTCAGAATCCATAAGCATCGAACCTATTACAGCCTGTTCTGCCTCATTACTGTGGGGCATCACTCTTTTTACTACCGCCTCTTCCATTTGGTTTCTCTCCTAATTTTCTTATTGTATCCTATTTTGCCTCAACCTTGACTGCCAATGTTCCCATTACATCCTTGTGCAACTTAATATTTACATTGTATGTTCCCAATGATTTTATTGCATCAGGAATAATAATTTTCTTTTTATCAATTTCCATATTTAACTGCTTCTTTGTTTCCATGGCAATTTCCTTACTTGAAATAGAACCGAATACCTTTCCTTCCACTCCCGCTTGAATTTTTACAGTTATTGATTTTTCCTTTAATTCCTCAGCCAGTGCTTTTGCTGCATCGAGTTTTTCTTTTGCAACTTTCTCGTCATTCTTTTTTTGAAGTTTTAAATCGTTAAGATTATTTGCAGTTGCCTCAAGTCCTAACTTTTTAGGTAATACATAATTTCTTGCATAACCATCATTAATATTAACAATTTCACCTTTTTTCCCAAGTGATTTAACATCTTCTAATAATATAACCTTCATTAAAATTCTCCTTCCTGAATCATTTGTAAAATAGTCTGTTTCAACATATCTATTACTTCTTCTGTTGTTTTATTTTTTATCTGAGCACCTGCAAGATTCATATGTCCGCCGCCACCAAACTGTTCCATTATAACCTGAACATTTACTTTTCCAATAGAACGTGCGCTAATATAAATCTGGTCATTGTACGGTGTACATACAAAAGATGCCTTAATATTTTTTACATTAAGCAGTTCATTTGCTGCCTGAGCTCCCGCTACAGTAGGCGATGATATGCCCTGAGGTTCACAAACTGATAATGCATATTCATCCATAAATATTTCAGTATTTTGTATTGCTAAAGCTTTAGCCTTATAATCAGACAGTTCATCTCTAAACATTCTTCTTACTCTGGCTATATCTGCGCCATTTTTCTTAAGATAAGCTGCAGCCTCAAAGGTTCTTACGCCTGTTCTGTTTATAAAGTTATTTGTATCTACCATTATTCCGCCATACAACGCCTCGGTTTCTAGTTTAGAAAGTTTTACATTTTCAGTTATATACTGAATAATCTCAACAACCATCTCGCAGGTTGATGATGAAGAGAGTTCTACGTATGAAAGCTGTGCATTATCAATACAGTCTGTAGGCTGTCTGTGATGGTCAAATACAATTATGCACTGTGCTCTTCTAACCAACTCCGGATATTCCGTATATGATGCTCTGTTACAATCTACAATAATCAATGCATCATTTTTTGTCATTTTATCCAAAGCATCCGCTCCTGAAATAAATATATCTTCATCATAGGCGTCAGATTCTTTAAATTCCTCTACCATAGGAACAACACTTCCGCTGACATCACCTAATACAATATGAGTTTTCTTTCCAATTGTTTTTCCAACACGATAAAGTCCGATTGCCGCGCCAAAGGAATCATTGTCTCCTATATGATGCCCCATAATATACAAAGTTTCTCTAGTTTCAATCAAGTCTCTGAAGGCTGTTGCCTTTACTCGTGCTTTAACTTTTGTATTTTTCTCAACAGTTTTTGTTTTTCCTCCATAATAATAAACCTTGTTCCCATCTTTTAATACAGCCTGGTCACCACCACGACCTAACGCCATATCTATAGCTGTTGTAGACAGTTCATAATTTTCTACAAGACTATTGCCTCCCATACCAATACCAATACTAATAGTAACCGGCAGGCTGTTTCCTATATTTACAGTCTTAACCTCATCTAGCACAGAAAACTTATTAGTCTGCATCTTACTGATATATTTTGTCTTAAATACTACAAAATACTTGTCATTTTCAAGCTTTCGTACAATTCCATCATACTGAGAAAAATACACATTAATCTTTCTATCAATAAGCGCTACCAAAAGTGTTCTTCTTGTAGTTTCAACACTTTGTACAACTTCATCATAGTTATCAATATAAATATTAGCTGTTACAAGTTTTTCTTCCTTTGTTTCCTTTTCTAACTTTCTTACATTAGTTTCATCTCTTAAATAAATAGAAATTAGCTCACCGCTGTTTTCTTCTAACAGATTAAGTGCACTGTCCTCAAAGTCATTTTTCAAGGTAAACTTGCTTAATGTAACTTTAAATACCTTTTCTTCATAAGTCAACTCAATATAATTAGTATCTTCTTCTCCAAAAACAAGATATTCAGGCTTAATTTCTTCAAGAATATTCATTATATTCTTATTAAGAATATGTTTATCAAACAACTTTTCGAACTGATTATTTGTCCATAAAATCTTTCCATTTTCATCCAAAAGTCCATATGGAACATCCATTTCCTTCAAAATCTGTTTTTGAACAAGACTATACGCGCTTCCAAAATCTACCAGTTTTCTTGTTATATTATTATTGTACTGTATCATTATGCCAATCATAACCAATATATAAGTTACGGTCGCAACACTCATCAAACCGCCTGCTTTCACATCAATTAAGTAAGCTAACACATTAATAACAATCCAAAATACTATAAAATACATCGGAACCTTTAAATAGCTTCCTATCTGCGCCTGCAATTTTTTTCTTTTCTTTTTTCCCATATAATACTCCATTCCGCTTTCTGACAAATCACTCTATCCAATCTCTATAGCGGCATAAACTGTTATATTTTCATCAACTCATTATCAGACATCATACTTTCAGTTATATTTTTTCCTCGCTATTTTACTGACTAATGACTTTTAGTATACCATTATTCACAAAATAATAAAAGCTTTAAAAAAGTAATAAAATGCTTAATTTGCTCAGCTTTTACCTTAACTTCACATTTCTCGGATAATAATTTATTATATTGATAGCAAATAGCATATAATATATAAAACTTCAAAAGATTTTACTTAACTAGGCACTCTTCTAAAAGAATATCTGCACCTTCAGTAATTTATCGATTGAAGTTTTATAATAATTTTCTATTCTTCTATTTTTACTAATTTTTCACATACTACAAATGTATTACCTTCAAAATCATACGGATTTGGTCCGTATCCACTTGCGCAGAACAAATGTGTCGGATTTCCATCTTTGTCAAATAATATTGATGGTCTTTCCAAATTTCCTTGAGTTGTTACTGTTCCATCCTGCCAATGAACCAATCTTGAATATACCTTTGGTTTTTCAGCCACTTCAAAGTGTATGCAATCATCACTTTCAGCATAGAAGCCGCTTCCCCATTCACCTGTAATACCTTCTGACCCATTCTTACTATCATCCTTTGCAATCAGGCAGAATTTTTTTCTTTCCTCATCATACCATAAAAATGGATCTTCAATATGCCAGTCAGGATTCTCAAAATTCAAAATAGGATTATCTGTTAAGCGTTTAAATTCTCCATCAGGCTTATCAGCAACAGCAATTCCAAGCTGTAATGCACTTCCATAACTTTTTCTTGATTTATAAATCATATATGTTTTTCCATTCGGCAAAATAACCACTGATGGATTTGTTGTAATTGTACAATCCCATTTACTGCAATCTCTTGGTTCTAAAATCGGAGCATCTTTTCTTACAAATTCTCCATTTATATCATCTGCCACAGCCACACCTATACGTTTTCTATTCCATGTTTCAAGAGCATATGCTTCCTCTATATCCTCGATATTCTCTGGAATATCTCCACCATAAGTACATCCCATATAATAGAGATAATATTTTCCATCATAGTATTTTATACAGGTATTATGGGTATTCATCCCATCAAAATACTGTCTTCCTCTTCTTGGAAGTACTACATTCTGGAATTTGTATGGCCCCTCAGGTGTATCTGATACAGAATGTACAATCTCACTGTTAAAAACCCAATTCCATCCAAAGCCTTTATTTCTGTCCCATCGTGATGTAAACATATGATACTTTCCGTCAGCTTCTATTACCGAGCTGTCCCATACATAATAATCTTCCATCTCCAATGCCTTTGTCGCATCTTTTGCCTCATAACCAAAATTTTTTACCATTGTAAACTCCTCTTAATGTATAATATTTCTTCTTCAAAATCTTTTTTATTAATTATTTCTAAACATTATGAAATTTAAATTTTTGACCAATTCTAATATTTTTTAATCTCTACTCCATTTATTTTTCACTAATTCTAATTTTTTTAATCCAGAATCTTTTTCACGCTCTTCTCAAATGTTTTTCGCGGGAGCATAACTATTCGGTCACATCCTTTACATTTCAACTTAAAATCTGCACCAACTCTTATAATCTCCCATTCATTTTTTCCACACGGATGTCCTTTTTTCATTGTGACCATCATACCTACATTATAATCCATCAGTTCACCACTCTTCCTATTCCCACTATATGAGAAATATTATTATAGTTTATAGTTTTTCCACCTTTTTCTACCACAACTCCGTCCCCTGCATACATAGAAACATGATATATATCAAGAGTTCTTCCCGGAGTACTATATTTTACTGCATTATCATAATCTCCATAAAAAATAAGATCGCCTGGCTTCATATTATCAATTCCCGTAAATCCATAATAAACTATCTTCTTTTTTTCCCTCAAATAATCAAATAAACCTGCTGCCGTATTAGCATAATATTTGCTGCCAAGCTTTTTATTATAACCTTTGTAAGCTTTATATCCCTTCCAAACCAAAGATGAGCAATCATAATATCCTTTTTTCATTCTCTTTGCCTGACTATATTTCCATTTGTTCACGATATAATTTGCTCTGTTTATAATTTTATCCATACCTTTGGCACAGACTTCCACGCGATAACTTTGATTAAGGTTTCCAATTTTTGCATCTACATATGTTACACCTGCTTTTTTTCCTGTAATTGTCCCATCAGCAGAAACACTAGCTATCTTCTTATTTCGTGCCGTATATTTAGGAGTAATTCCTAAATTACCATTCACAATAATTTTTATCTTTTCTTTTTTATTTATTACATTCTTTGGCATTTGTACCGAAACATTCACTACCACATAATTAATAAGAATTTCTTTCTCATCTATATTTAGCTTAAGTACACCATTTCCTTCGCCAATCCCCATCAATTCTATCTTGGTACTGTAAATTGTTGCTTGCAAAATTTCAGACTTAACACTTCCTAAGCTTATAGTACTATTTTCATTAATCCCATTAAATGTAATGTACTGTTGCCTATAATCTCCGAAAGACGAACCATACAAAATTATGTTTGTAGCACTTGCCAAAGGGTTAGTTACAGTAATGGTAACCTTATATGTTACAGTTGTATTATTCGTATATTTTACTTTTGCAGTTATATCTGACGTCCCCTCCTGTAGTGCATCAAGATTAACTTTTAATTTTCCTCCTGATATCACGACCGGCTTAGAAACTACTGATGTATTGCTGCTTTTCCACTTGCATGATTTGACTTTACTTTCTGACGTACCATATACAGCAAGCGTTAACTTTTGCCCTTTAGCCTGACTAATATTTCCACCTGCCACAATCCCATTTTTATTTATTCTTTTTATGCATATCCCACCCGTATCTGACGATTTTTTTTGTATATCACTTGTCAAAATGGTAATGATACACTTATCACTGCCTGTTGATGTCTTAGCTGTAATCTCTACTCTTCCAGGATTTATTCCTTTTACAACACCATTTTCGTCTACCATAGCAATCTCTTCATTTGCAGAAATAAAAGTAACCTTTTTCCTTGATTCAACATTAATTATACCCGTATTATTTTCAATTATTGACTGTGGATATTCGGTTATTGTCACATCTCTTGACGTATCTGGCACACTGACATGACATACAAGCTTCTGTTTTTTCACCTTTGCAGTTATCTTTGCTGTTCCATAATTTATAGCCTTCACTTTTCCTTTTTTTGAAACCTTAACAGCATATTTGTTAGATGTGGTCCATTTCACCTTTGTTTTTGCTGAAATCCCCGTTACTTTTAGTTTTTTACTTTTTCCTTTTTCTAAAACAAGGCTTTCACTAGATATAACAGGTGTTGTGGCATATGTAGATTCAACCTTTGTTTCAAAGCAGAAAATAGTTGCCATTATAAAAAGCAAAATTTTTATGCTTCTTTTTAAATTTTTCATTCTTGTTCTCTCTTTTGATTTTATCTTTTATGTTTAGTTTACCTATATTAACTTTCAGACCATACTTACAATTTTAAAATTTTTCTATTGTTGTTCCCAACAAAATTACTTATCTTTATTTTTTTGTTCTGATTTTTGTTGTAGTCCAATTTCCGTATGTCACTTTCCTATTTTTCTTTATATAACCTCTTACTCTTACATAATATTTTTTTCCAGACTTTAATTTTCTGACAGTGTACTTATTGCTTTTTATCTTCTTTGATGTCACTTTTTTCTTAAACTTTTCATTAGTTGATACCTGTATCTGATATCCTGATACCGCTTTATTCTTTTTTACATAAATTTTTATATTCTTTCGGCTTTTTTTGATTTTTGTAATTCTAGTTTTTCCTATTTTTTCCTTTAAATTTGAATTAATTTTATTACTAGCCTCATCTTTTTTTGTTGTCTCAATCGGTTTGCTATCAGGCTGTGGATTTTTCTGAGAGTCCGATGGACTTATCACAGAATTTTTAATGTTTGGCTTATTTTGTAATATTTCTATCTTTCCGTCATTTATATTTATATATAAATAACTTTCTTCTAGCACATTTTTAGTACTTGCATCAGACAATTTATACGTAAGAATATAACTGCCCTGTTTAGTAAATTTAATTTTAATATCTCTCTTGTCATTTTTTAGAGTAACATTTGTATTAAATTCTTTTATGTCACACCAATTTTCTTTCGGATTTGTCTCTTTGTTGTATCTTATGTCAACCTCACTCTCACCTATAACAGAAAATTCTCGCGTTACATTCCATCCCGCCATACCTGATGCCCACAACTCCAGTTTAAAAACCTTCTCTTCTCCTAATATATACTCGCCCTCTACGCCATCTTTTTTTATGTATATAGAGCAAGGCATATTATCACTGCCTTCATTATCTCCTGATGCTGCAAATATCGGCACTACTATATTAATTAAAATCACAGCCATAATCCAAACTACAAAAATTCTCTTTTTCATACAATTCTCCATTTTGTTGTCCTCATCTGTCAACACAAATCTTCTAATTTTCTTTTTTACATCACTCACCATTACCAATCTTTTATCCACGTTTGTTTATTTTTTAAGAACAATTGTTGCTATGGAATGACTAGGTGAAACATATGTTGTATTGTTCTTATGATGACGAAGTACAATTGTCTTCTCTTTATCTGATGGATTCAAGATTACTGTAGCAATTGTGTCATCAGGATTCCTAAATGAACATGCATATATTTCATCACTAAATTTAGTCAACCCTATTCTTTTCGCACCACGCTTAATATATTTTGAAAAATGTCCTATGTAATAATAAACAAGTGTATATTCTAACCTTCCTGTTTTTGTGTCAAGTCTTATTGGCGCATTACATCCTCCGGATATTCTATTATGATATGGTCCTCCATTCTCATCTAATAGCATATTCCAGTCACATGAGGCAATCATATAGTGATTTAGATTTTCACAAATATGTTTTGCATATTTTTCCGCGTTTTCCAATGGTATTCCAAATCCATAATCTCCCACACAAAATTCAGTACAAATATTAGGCTTATGCAAATGTTCATGTACCATTGAAAGACCTTCAAAATGCTCTCCCGAGTACCAATGATGACCTACAGCCCATACATATTCCTCTACTTTTTTATCGCTTAAAATATCTCTTGCTCTCTCATAAACTCTTTCTTTGTTATGATCCCATATAATTATTTTAATATCCAAAAGACCTTCACTCTCAAGTACAGGTATAAGATTATTTTTTATAAAATCTCTTTCCTGTTCCATACTCCAAACGCAACTCTCCCATGTTTGTGTTGCCTTTGGCTCATTCTGAATTGATATTGCTTTAATACAAACACCTTCTTTTCGATATGCCTTAATATATTTTGCATAATACAGCGCCCAAAGATTTTTGTAATCTTCCTCTAGCTTTCCGCCTCCTAATACATCATTATTAGTTTTCATATATGCCGGTGGCGACCATGGAGACGCCATTAATACCAATTCATCGTTACATACCTCCATTGCATCCGTTATTAATGGGATAATATACTTTTTATCTCTATCGATATTAAAGCTTTCAAGAGTCATATCTCCTTCTTCCACATATGAATATGCATCAAGTGAAAAATCACAAGAACTAATATGTGTACGTCCAAAACTATATCCTATTCCGTTCTTTCCATCAAAATATTTTTCCAGAAATTCCTTCTTCATATCCTCATTAAGTAAGGAATAATTATAAGCTGTCGCTTCTGTAAACGCACCTCCAAACCCTAATATCTCCTGATACTCAACATCATCAAATATATTTACGATATTATCTTCAACACTTTCATTTGTTTCCCCGTATTCTAGCTTTTTTTCTTTAAAAAACTGCTTCTGTGATGGCATTGTTTCATAAACTGTTGTCTTCATTCTTCCTCCTAAAATTCCGTACATTTACTATATAAACATCATAATTCTTTATATAGTAAATGTCAAAAAAAATCTCAGGAAATATTCCTGAGATTCTTAAGAGGCGAGTACCAGATTTGAACTGGTGATAGCGGTGTTGCAGACCGATGCCTTACCACTTGGCTAACTCGCCATAT
>CAYWUE010000005.1:0-62458 GCA_964461415.1 uncultured Eubacterium sp. | reverse complement strand
GCATCTTAACAGTTCGTGGTGGTATGACATCACATGCTGCAGTAGTTGCTCGTGGTATGGGTACATGCTGTGTATCTGGTTGTGGAGACATTGCTATGGACGAAGCTAACAAGAAATTTACATTAGCAGGAAAAGAATATCATGAAGGAGATTACATCTCAATTGATGGTTCAACAGGAAACATCTATGATGGAATTATTCCTACAGTTGACGCTCAGATCGCTGGTACATTTGGACGTATCATGGGATGGGCTGACAAATATAGAACACTTAAAGTTAGAACAAATGCTGATACACCAGCTGATGCTAAGAAAGCCAGAGAACTTGGTGCAGAAGGTATCGGTCTTTGTCGTACAGAGCATATGTTCTTCGAAGAAGACAGAATTGCAGCATTTAGAGAAATGATCTGTTCTGATACAGTAGAAGAAAGAGAAGCAGCACTTGAAAAGATTCTTCCATATCAGCAGGGAGACTTCGAAGCTTTATATGAAGCTCTTGAAGGATGTCCAGTAACAATTAGATTCTTAGATCCTCCTCTTCATGAATTCGTTCCGACAGAAGAAGACGATATTAAGAAACTTGCTGATGCTCAGGGCAAGACAGTTGAAGAAATTAAGACAATTATTGCTTCACTTCACGAATTCAACCCAATGATGGGTCACAGAGGACTTCGTCTTGCAGTAACATATCCTGAAATCGCTAAGATGCAGACTAAGGCTGTTATCCGCGCTGCTATCAATGTACAGAAAGCACACGCTGATTGGACAGTTAAGCCTGAAATCATGATTCCATTGTCATGTGATTCTAAGGAATTAAAATATGTTAAGGATATGGTAGTAGCAACAGCTGATGCTGAAATTGCAGCAGCAGGCGTAGAACTTGAATATGAAGTTGGTACAATGATCGAAATCCCTAGAGCAGATCTTACCGCTGACGAGATCGCTAAGAACGCAGACTTCTTCTGCTTCGGTACAAACGACTTAACACAGATGACATACGGATTCTCAAGAGATGATGCTGGTAAGTTCTTAGATGCTTACTATGATGCTAAGATCTTTGAAAATGATCCATTTGCTAAGTTAGATCAGGTAGGTGTTGGTAAGTTAATGGAAACAGCTATTAAGCTTGGTAAGCCAGTTAACTCTAACCTTCACGTAGGTATCTGTGGAGAACATGGTGGAGATCCATCTTCAGTAGAATTCTGCCATAAGATTGGTCTTGACTATGTATCATGTTCACCATTCCGTGTACCTATCGCAAGATTAGCAGCAGCACAGGCAGCTATCGCAAATAAATAGAAGCTGGTGGCGAGATACAACAGTTAATCGGGACTAATTAAAAACTGAATTACAATAAGCGTATCATTAGGAATAGTGGTACGCTTATTTTTTGACATATTTCACCCTATTTTTTATTGTTTTTTTTACGACAAAGTAGTATAACAAATGTAGTATGTGACGTGCCACAAAGCGTTGCAAAAAATAATAAAAGGAGAGGACAAAAGATGAGTGGTATTCTTATGATGGTTATTGCCATCGTGGTATTAGGCGGTGCTTACCTGGTATATGGTAGATATCTGGCTAAAAAATGGGGGATTGACGAGAATGCAAAAACTCCTGCATATGAATTAGAAGATGGAGTAGATTATGTTCCGGCGGATACGAATGTGGTATTTGGACATCAGTTCGCATCTATTGCTGGAGCAGGTCCTATTAATGGCCCTATTCAGGCAGCGATCTTTGGATGGCTTCCTGTTTTGTTATGGGTTTTAATTGGTGGTGTATTTTTTGGTGCTGTACAGGATTTTGCAGCAATGTATGCATCAGTAAAGAACAAAGGACGTACCATAGGATATATAATTGAAGAATATATCGGAAAATTAGGAAAGAAACTGTTTTTGGCATTCTGCTGGTTATTTTGTATTTTGGTTATTGCAGCATTTGCAGATGTTGTTGCCGGAACATTTAATGGTTTTAGTTTAGATGATGCCGGTAAGGTTGCAGGACATATTACAGCTAATGGTGCGGTAGCCACAACGTCGATGATATTTATAGTTGAAGCAGTTGCTTTAGGTATGATATTAAAATATGGAAAGTTATCTAAATGGGTTAATACAGGTATTGCTATTGTAATGCTTGTTGCAGCAGTTGCACTTGGACTGAATTTCCCGATGTTTATAAGTCGTGAAGTTTGGCATATAATTATTTTTGTATATGTATTAATTGCATGCGTTGTTCCGGTTTGGGCATTGTTACAACCACGTGATTATTTGAACAGTTATTTATTAATATTTATGATTTTAGCAGCAATTATTGGTGTATTTGTAGCAAATCCAAAATGTAATCTTGAAGCATTTACAGGATTTAATGTAGATGGACAGTATTTATTCCCGATTTTGTTTGTTACAATTGCTTGTGGAGCTGTATCAGGTTTTCATTCACTGGTATCTTCAGGAACAGCGTCAAAACAGATTAAAAATGAAAAACATATGCTTCCGGTTTCATATGGAGCTATGTTGATGGAAAGTATGTTAGCAGTTATTGCTCTTATTGCAGTTGCATCATTTGCAAAAGGTGAAGCGGCTGCGCAGGGATTAACAACGCAACCACAGATTTTTGCAGGAGCTATAGCAAATTTCCTTACAACAATAGGATTGCCATATTCCTTAGTATTTACATTAATTAACTTGGCAGTTTCTGCATTTGCGCTTACTTCATTGGATTCAGTAGCAAGAATTGGAAGACTTTCATTCCAGGAATTCTTCTTAGATGATGATACAGATGAAGAAAATATGAGTCCAGTAATAAAAGTTCTTACAAATAAATACTTTTCGACAATTATTACATTGGTGCTTGCTTATTTATTAGCAAAGGTAGGATATGCAGAGATTTGGCCATTATTTGGTTCTGCAAATCAGTTATTATCTGTACTTGCATTAGTTGCATGTGCTGTTTTCTTAAAGAAAACGAAACGTCAGGGAGCACTGTTGTGGATACCTATGTTCTTTATGATGGCTGTTACATTTACAGCTTTGAGCATGACCATCTATAAATTGTCTAAGGCATTCATAACAACAGGGCTAACACTTGGAAATACATTACAGCTTATTTTTGCAATTTTATTGTTGATTTTGGGTGTTATTGTAGCTGTACAAGGTATACATAAATTATTTGCAAAAAATGAAGCAAAAGCAGCTGAATAAAATATTGTACTTCCATACTGATATGACATAAGAAAAATAATAGCATTATGTTATAGAATACAAAAAGATAGTGCATGGTAAAAATAAAGGATAGAATTGTTAGTCTATCATAATAATTGACCATGCACTATTTTTATGCTTTTTAACAAAGCATAATACGCTAAATATTTATAAAAAATAAAGATTATAAATTTGAGATTTAAGCTGTCATAATAATGTAGGGAATTTATAGTTGTAAAATATGATAATTTTGAAGAGATGATAAGGATTGGAACAGCAACCTATCTAAAAAAGTTATAAAAATGCAGTCTTGTAAATCGAGGGAGCCTATTATATAATCAAAAGGTTAAAGTATGTGAAAGAAAAATGGGAAGGAAACAGACAAACACGAATTTCTTTCACGCTGTGTTTGTCGTAGATATTTGTTTTGAAAGGAGTAAACAAATGGGGAAATATTTTGGAACAGATGGTTTTAGAGGTGAAGCAAATGTAAATCTTACTGCAATGCATGCGTTTAAGGTAGGAAGATTTATAGGGTGGTATTATGGAAGAGAGCATAAGTGTTCAGTTGTGATAGGAAAAGATGCAAGAAGAAGCAGCTATATGTTTGAAGATGCTTTGTCAGCAGGACTTACTTCAACAGGAGCAGATGTATATTTGCTTCATGTAACTACTACACCAAGTGTATCTTATGTAGTAAAAACAGAGGATTTTGATTGTGGTATTATGATTTCAGCAAGTCACAATCCGTATTATGATAATGGAATAAAACTTATCAATGGTAATGGCGAAAAAATGGAACAGGAATTTATTGATAAGATTGAAGAATATTTGGATGGAGACTTTGATGATGTTCCATACGCTACAATGGATAAGATAGGAAGAACAATCGACTATTTTGCCGGAAGAAACAGATATATGGGATATCTGCTTACATTGGCAAAACATTCTTTTAGAAATGTTAAGGTGGGTTTGGATTGCTCAAATGGTAGTGCATCAGCTATTGCAAAGAGTGTATTTGATGCATTAGGAGCTCAGACATATGTTATCAATAATGAACCTAATGGAACAAATATCAATATGGATTGCGGCTCGACTCACATTGAGGTTCTCAGTAAATTTGTGAAAGAAAATAACTTGGATATAGGTTTTGCCTATGATGGTGATGCAGACAGATGCCTGTGTGTAGATGATACAGGAAAGATAGTAGATGGAGATTTGATTCTTTATGTATGCGGTGTTTATATGAAACAGAATGGAGAATTAAATAACGATACGGTTGTAACAACGATTATGTCGAATATTGGTTTATATAAGGCGTTTGATGCTGCTGGAATCAATTATGAAAAAACAGATGTCGGTGACAAATATGTTTATGAATGTATGAGAAATAACAATTATCGCTTAGGTGGTGAACAGTCAGGACATATTATATATAGCAAATATGCAACGACAGGTGATGGAATTCTTACATCAATCAAATTAATGGAAGTTATGCTTTCATCAAAGAAGAAAATGTCAGAACTAATTAGTCCAGTGGTTATATATCCACAGTGTCTAAAAAATATTAGGGTTATAAGCAAGCAAGAGGCAAGAAATGATGTTGATGTTTTGGCGGAAGTGGAAAAGGTAGTACAGAGCCTTGGAGAAGACGGAAGAATTCTTGTTCGAGAAAGTGGTACAGAACCTGTAATAAGGGTTATGGTTGAAGCAAAAACAGATACGTTGGCAGAAAAATATGTTAATCAGGTGATTAACGTAATTAAGAAAAAAGGTCATGCAGTAGAATAATCATTAAGAACAGATAGGCAGTTGATGAGTAATTAGTGTAAAAAATAAATTTTTCATTGTTATTTGTGCCACCAGCCGAAGGCGGCGGAATGGAAATTAAAATGAAAATAGAAAATTGTGAAAAATACATATATAGTAACGGCTTTGTCGTTATTATAATCGCTAAAAAAGATAACTTAGAATAGGAGAATAAGGTGCCTTGGCATCAGGTTAGAAAAATGGAAAATTGGAGAGATAATATTAGAAGGGTTACACCGTACACACCGGGAGAACAACCAAAAATTAATAACATAATAAAATTAAATACAAATGAGTGTCCGTATCCACCGTCACCTATGGTAACTGAGTCGGTTAATAATATGGAGACAGAGAATTTTAGATTGTATCCTGACCCAGAGGCTAGCCTTCTAGTAAATCAGCTTTCCGAATATTATAATATTTCACCGGATAAAATTTTTGTTGGAGTCGGTTCTGATGATGTTTTGGGAATGGCATTTTTAACATGTTTTAATTCACAAAAGCCGATATTATTTCCAAAAATAACTTATTCATTTTATGATGTGTGGGCTGAACTTTTTAAAATACCTTACAAAACAGTACCATTAGATGAGGAGTTTAATATTAAATTAGAGGATTTTAATACTGAAAATGGTGGAATTATTTTTCCTAATCCTAACGCTCCTACAGCCATTGAAATGCCACTTTGCAAGGTTGAGGAAATAATAAAGAACAACAGAGATGTGGTAGTTATAGTAGATGAGGCGTACATAGATTTTGGTGGCAAGTCAGCTCTTTCATTAATCGATAAATATGACAATCTTTTAGTGGTTAGAACTTTTTCAAAATCAAGAGCCATGGCAGGAATGAGAATAGGGTATGCTTTTGGAAATAAAGAATTAATTGATGCCATGAAAGCTGTAAAATTTTCATATAATTCCTACACAATGAATCAGGCAACAATCGAGACTGGTGTTGCAGCTATAAAAGATGATGAATATTTTAGAAAAACAGTTAAAAAAATTATAGCAACAAGAGAGCAGGCTAAAGTAAAGCTGGCAGAACTGGGATTCTCATTTACTGATTCAAAAACTAATTTTATTTTTGCTACTCATAAAGAAATGAAGGCTAAAGATATTTTTGAGAAGTTAAAAGAGAAAAATATATTTGTCAGATATTTTAATATACCTGGAATCGACAATTATCTTCGAATAACAATTGGAACAGACAATGAAATGGAGCAGTTGTACAAAGCTCTTAAAGAGATTATTTTTAACTAAGGAGAATTATAAAAATGAATTTAGCAGACGTATTTTTTATAGGTGTAGGTCTTTCTATGGATGCTTTTGCAGTTGCGATATGTAAGGGCTTAAAAATGAAAGTGATTGACCTAAAGCAAAGTTTTGTAATTGCGCTGTTTTTTGGTGGATTTCAGTTGTTGATGCCGTTGATAGGTTATGGATTAAGTGTAAATTTTGTTGAGTATATTAACAAATACAGCCACTGGATTGCCTTTGCGTTATTGTTGTTTATTGGCATAAATATGATTCGAGAGTCGTTAGGCGATGAATGTGAAGATGATGGATGTAATTGCAGCGATATTGATTTTAAGGAATTGTTTATGTTAGCAATAGCTACAAGTATTGATGCTCTTGCAGTTGGTGTAACATTTGGAACAATGGGAGATAAGATGCAGGTGTCTGTATGGACAGCGGTTATTCTTATTGGAATAACTACATTTATAATTTCATTGGCAGGAGTATTTGTTGGCAATGCTTTCGGTGTAAAGTACAAATCTAAGGCTGAAATTGCTGGAGGCATAATTCTTATTGTTATAGGTATAAAAATAGTGGTTGAGCATTTTTTTGCTTAATATGGAAGATTAATAGTTGATATCTGTCTGTTAGGAATCTACAAGTAGTTTTTTGCTGTATTCGATTTGTATAGTATTGTTGAATAGTTGATTTCAAATACTTGCACATAAATTAAAATTGTCCTATACTATTTAAAGGCTATAAGTCAGTTATAATAGATACCTAAAATTATATAAATTATTAAAGATTTTTAAATATAAAGATAGAAGAAAAATAGTGTGAAAAATTAATTTTTCATTACCATTTGTGCTGTCAGCTG
This sequence comes from uncultured Eubacterium sp., assembly GCA_964461415.1. Taxonomy (GTDB): domain Bacteria; phylum Bacillota; class Clostridia; order Lachnospirales; family Lachnospiraceae; genus Eubacterium_G. The sequence goes on along the minus strand of CAYWUE010000005.1, from coordinate 55,335 downwards.
AAGGTGGTGGAGTGGAGATTAATGTGAAAATAAATTTCACATTGCTATTTTTGTATGAACAAAGAGAAAGGAATGGTAGATTAAAAATGACAAAAGTTAGAACAAGATTTGCACCGAGTCCAACAGGAAGAATGCATGTAGGTAATTTAAGAACGGCACTTTATGAGTTCTTGATTGCAAAGCATGATGGCGGTGATTTTATTTTGAGAATAGAAGATACAGATAGAGAACGTTATGTAGAAGGTGCTGTAGATATTATTTACAGAACTATGGCAGAAACAGGACTTGTTCATGATGAAGGACCTGATAAGGATAAAGGATATGGTCCTTATGTTCAGAGTGAACGTCAGGCATCAGGTATTTATCTTGAATATGCTAAAAAATTAATTGAACAGGGTGATGCTTATTATTGCTTCTGCGACAAGGACAGACTTGCAACTCTTAAGACTTCAGTTGGCGAGGATGGCAAGGAAATCACAGTATATGACAAGCATTGTTTGCAGCTTTCTAAGGAAGAAATTCAGGCTAAGTTAGATGAAGGAATTCCTTATGTTATCAGAATTAATATGCCAACAGAAGGCACAACAACTTTTGTTGATGAACTTTATGGTGAAATAACAGTAGAAAATAAAGAACTTGATGACATGATTCTTATTAAGTCAGATGGATATCCTACATACAATTTTGCTAATGTAATTGACGACCATCTTCAGAATATCACTCATGTTGTCAGAGGAAATGAATATATCTCATCATCACCTAAATATCAGAGACTTTATCAAGCATTTGGATGGGAAGTGCCTAAATATGTACATCTTCCACTCATTACTGATGCAGACCATAAGAAATTAAGTAAGCGTTCAGGACATGCATCATATGAAGATTTGATTGAGCAGGGATTTATTCCGGAAGCAGTTGTAAACTACATTGCACTTCTTGGATGGAGTCCTGAGGACAATCAGGAGATTTTTAGTTTAGATGAGTTGATAAAAGTTTTCGATTATCATAAGGTTAACAAGAGTCCATCTGTATTTGACATTCAGAAGCTTCGCTGGATGAATGGAGAATACATTAAGGCTATGGACAATGATAAATTCTACGAAATGGCAATGCCATATATTAAGGAAGTTATTACAAAAGATATTGACCTAAAGAAGATTCTTGATATGGTAAAAACACGTATAGAAGTATTTCCGGAAATTGCAGAAATGGTAGATTTCTTCGAAGAACTTCCTGAATACGATATCGAAATGTATACACACAAGAAAATGAAGACTAATTCAGAAAATTCATTGGAAGTTTTAACAGAATTGCTTCCAATGCTTGAAGCTACAGATGATTATTCAGTAGACGCACTTCACGATCTTGTATTTGAATATATTGCAAAGAAGGAATGTAAGAATGGTCAGGCGTTATGGCCGCTTAGAACAGCAGTTTCAGGCAAGCAGATGACACCAGCCGGTGCTTTTGAAATTATGGAAGTTATTGGTAAAGAAGAGTCAATTGCAAGAATTAAAAAAGGCATTGAAATGCTGTCAGCATAAATATTGCATCATAAATATTTCTATTAATGGCAAACTAACACTTTACATGCCATAAAAACAGTGCTATTATTTTGGTACTTGGAGAGAAACAGCCGGAAAGGTTGTATATGTTTAATAAATCACAAATTCAGGCTATCAGCCATGTAGGTGGTCCTGCCCTGGTCCTTGCCGGACCAGGTTCAGGCAAGACTACCGTTATTACCCACAGAGTAAAAAATTTAATAGAGAAGGAAAATGTATCAGGCGAAAATATTTTAGTTGTGACCTTTACGAAGGCTGCTGCAGTCAGTATGGAAAAAAGATTTTTAAAGCTTATGAGGGAAAGTTCTGTTAGAAATACAGGAAATCTGGTTACTTTTGGCACTTTTCATAGTGTGTTTTATAGAATTTTAAGGCATACAAAACAATATAAGCCGGGTGATATTTTATCAGAGAGAGAAAAGGGAGATTATATAAAGGAGATTATTTTAAGGCATGGGATTTATTGTGACGATATTTCAGAAATGGCACAAAATATTATAAATGAAATAAGTCGTGTAAAAGGTAATCTTAGCAAGGTTGAAGGATATGAAGCGGAATGTTGCAGAAAAGAAGATTTTTTGAAGATTTATTCGGATTATAACGAAGAAATGAAAAGGAATGGAAAACTAGATTTTGATGATATTCTTTACAAATGTTATGTTACGCTGAAGCAGGATAAGAATGTGCTTAAATTTTGGCAAAATCAGTATCAGTATATTTTGATAGATGAATTCCAGGATATAAATCAAATTCAAATGAGCATTATTGAGCTGTTAGCGGGATCTTCTAATAATCTTTTTGTGGTAGGTGATGATGACCAGTCTATTTATGGTTTTAGAGGCGCAAAGCCTGAGATAATTATTGAATTTAAAAATAAATATCCGGATATTAAACAGATAATTTTGGATGTTAATTATAGAAGCACTCCGGAAATTGTAGAAATATCAAATAAATTAATAAAAAAAAATGAAGTAAGACTTGAGAAAAGCGCAGATGCAGCAGGTAAAAGAGGAAGAGAGCCGGATTTAAGGTGCTTTCGGAATCAATTAGATGAATTTAAATTTGTTGCTGAAAAAATAAAGCAATATGAAAAATCTGGTATTAAATCGTCAGATATTGCAATACTTGTAAGAAATAATAGCCAGATTCCTGAAATGATAAAATTTTTCAAAAATAAAATGATAAATACTAACTCTAAAAATACTAAGATAGGCATTTATGATAGTATGGTAGGCAAAGATATTATTGCATATGTGAAAGGTGCGTTGGAATTTGACGAGAAAAAATTAAACGAAAATCTTATGTATATACTAAATAAACCTCAAAGATATATTAGTAGGCAGGTTGTTGTAAAACAAAATTTTGTAGTGGAAAATATAAAAAAATTTTATTTAAGGAATTATAATGAATCGGGAAATATAAAAAAATTTTGTTTAAAGGATTATAATGAATCCGGAGATATAAAAAGAATTTATTCAAAAAGTAATAATGAATTAGATAATGTTGCTGTCAACAATATGGATAAATTTATTTTTGGACTTAATATGATTAAAAAGCTGCCACCATTTGCATGTATTAATTATATAAGAAAAGGGGCAGGATACGAGGAATATTTGAGAAATTATGCGATAGATAATAATGTCAGAGTGCTAGGATTAATAAAACAGTTAGATGAAATACAAAAAAATGCAGCAGGATTTTCTTCGCTTGAATCCTGGCTTAATGGTATTGAAGATGGAGAGAATGAAAAAACAGAATCGGTGGAAAAAGAAAACATCGGTGTAAATATTATGACTATGCATAGTTCAAAGGGGCTTGAATTTGAAGTTGTTTTTATTTTAGATGCAAATCAGGGTATTATTCCTACATCAAAGGCATTGAGAAAAAGAGATTTTGAGGAGGAACGCAGGCTTTTTTATGTAGCAATGACAAGAGCTATAAAAGAGTTGAATATTTATAGTGTTAAGGAAAGATTGGGGTGTACTGTACAAACATCTTTGTTTGTTGAAGAATTATTGTAGCTATGAAGAATACCACATATATGAGAAGAGAAAAATGGCAAGAAAATATGCTGATTATAGCGAAAAAATCCCTCTGCTTGGTTGCTTTTTTTGATATGTTTTGATAAAGTTATATAAAATAAAGAGCTATATGCAGAAAGAGGACAAAATGGGAGAAAATTATTTTGAAGATGAAGAAGAATTATTTGTAACGATTACTTTAGAAGATGATTCAGAAATCGAGTGTCAGGTACTTACAATTTTTGAAGTAGAAGGACAGGATTATATTGCTTTGCTTAACGAAGAAAATGAAGAAGAAGGCGAAGTATTTATCTACAGATATTTTGAGGATGAGGATGGAGAACCGGGTCTTGAAAATATTGAAACACAGGAAGAATTTGATATGGTTTCAGAAGCATTTGACGAAATAGTTGAAGATGGAGAATATGACGAAATTATTGAAGAAGATGAATAAATAACTTTGCTCTTAAAGAACAGAGGTGATTAGATGCCAGAGACAAACAGGGAAGATACAAGAAGAATTATAGAAAACAGAAGAAGAAAAGCAGAATTGATGAAAGCTAAACAGGTAAAACGTCGTAATAGAACAATTGCAATAATTGCAGTTGGTGTTGTTATGTTTATTTTGATTGTACTTTTAATAAAAGGCTGTTCGCCAAATGATGAAGGAAATAATAAAGAACAGAATACTACAGTTACAAGTACTACAGCTACAGTTGAAACCACTATTTTAGAAACAACTAAGGCAGAGGAGTATATGTATACTACAGAAATTTTAAACCTGAGAAAATCCCCAAGTGTAAAAGCAGATATAATTACACAGATAGGTGCAGGAAAAAAAGTACAGATTATTTCTGAAGATGGAAAATGGTGTAAAATCAAGTATGGTAAGGATACAGGATATGTATCAAGAGAGTATCTTAGTTATTCCAATATGTTAGATTAGCAAGTGAATAAAATTAGAAAGAGGCTTGATTTATTCAAGCCTTTCTTTATGCGGTACAAGAATATCCTGAAATAAAGAAATACAGGAACGACCTTAAAATAAATACATACAGAAAATACATTGAAACACAGAAATATAGGAATGATTTTCCAAATAAAGTATTGTATAAAATGTTATAGGAAGCATTATGAATTATAAAGAAACCAGAGAATATTTAGAAAAAGTAAAACTGCTAGGAAGTGTTTTAGGCCTTAACTCTATAAAGGAATTGCTTAAAAAACTTAACAATCCTGAAAAAAATCTAAAAGTTGTTCACATAACGGGAACTAATGGAAAGGGCTCTGTTATGGCTTTTGTGCAGAGTATTTTGATGGAAGCAGGATATAAGGTTGGCAGATATTGCTCTCCGGCTGTTTTTGATGAACGAGAAATAATCAGGATAAATGATGAATATATTTCGGAAGAAAAGTCAGCAGAAATTATCACAAAAATAAAAAAAATGTGTGATGAAATGCAAAAAGATGGATTGGCTTACCCAACTTCTTTTGAAATAGAAACTGCACAGGCGTTGCTTTATTTTTATGAACAAAAATGCGATATTGTTCTGATAGAGTGTGGTATGGGTGGAGAAACAGATGCCACAAATGTTTTTGATAAAGTTTTGTGCAGTGTAATATCGGTTATCAGTTTAGACCATATGCAGTATCTAGGTGAATCCATAAAAGATATCGCCTATGTAAAATCAGGAATCATAAAAAAAGAATGTCCTGTTGTAATATCAAAACAAGACAGAAATGTGACTAAAGTTATCAAGGAAGTATGTGATAAAAGAACTTCAAAGCTTATTATTACAAGTGATGAAAAAAATGTAGCAGTCAAGGAATTTAAGACTTATTTTGATTATAAGGCATCTAATGAAAAAATATACCATATTATCTTAAATGCAATGGGAACATATCAGATTATTAATGCAAAAACTGCTATTGAAGTAGCTTTAGTTTTAGAAAAATCTGGATTTTTGGTGGAAAAATTCATAGAAAAAAGTATAGAACAAACCATATGGCCGGGAAGAATGGATGTGATTTCTAGGAAACCGTTAATAATAATGGATGGTGCTCACAATCCGGGAGCAGTACTTGAATTAAGAAAAACAATAGATTTATATTTTACAAATAATAAAATTACCTTTATAATGGGAGTGTTGTCTGATAAGAATTTTTTAGAAGAAGCTAGAATAATTGGGGATGCAGCAGAAAATATTATAACTATTACACCTGATAATCAAAGGGGGCTAGATAGCAGAAGCCTTGCAAAGGTTTTGAGAAAATATAATCCTAATGTTGTAGCAGCAGAAAGTATGGAAGATGGAGTTGATAAAGCGTTGGAATCTGTTGAAGGCGGACAGTCGGATATGATTTTAGCATTTGGCTCCTTATCATATCTAAGAGATTTGAAAAAAGTGATAAAAGAAATATTAATTTTATAGAATAGTCAGATGAATGGAAAAAAGTATTTGTTTTATGAAATAGTAGTAAAAGATATATTTACACAGCATATAATATATGTTTTGCAGATGGTCAAAGGTGGTGTGAAAAAAATGGACTGTATAAAAATAGATGGATTAGAAATTCTTTCAAAAATAGGTTTGAAACAAGATACAGAGAAAAAGTTTTATGCAGATATAATTTTATATACAGATATAAAAGGTCCGGGTATGGTTGATGATGTGGATAAAGCTTTGGATTTTGACAAGGTTTGTGAATTTATAAAAAAATTTTTTAGAGACAAAGGCTTTGGACTGATGGAAGCGGCAGTGGAACATACATCAAGAGCAGTGCTTATAGAATTTCCAAAAATTAGAGCCATAGATATAAAGATAACTGATTTTGAAAAAGAGGGCGCTAGGAGTATTAAGGTAGGTGTTTTTAGAAAATGGACTAAGGTATATCTTGGGATAAGTTTAATTGATGCAAATATGGAAGAAAAAATGAATCAGATTATTGATGAAATTTATGATGATGTAAACACAAGAGTTTTGACTGTGTCTAAGTTTTATGAAGCGAAACCTTATTTGCCTGGACAAAAGGAAAATTCACTTAATGGTTGCTTAGAGATAGAAACTTTGTATGAAGCAGAGGAATTGTCTAAGGTTCTTTGCGACATTCAAAATGTGGAAATTGATATTTTGTTATTTGGAGACAGTATAATAAATTCGAAAGATTTTCTTGTACCACATATGGAAATGCATAAGCGTTCATTTGTATTAGAACCGCTTAATCAGATAGCACCATATGCAGTTCATCCAATATTAAAAAAGACAGTTAATCAGTTGCTTTTAGAATTGAAACCTGAAAGCAAATGTGCCGGTTGTGGCGGCTGTGGAATGGAGAAAAAATGAGAGATTTAAAAGACAGCAGAAAAGAAATAGATGAAATAGACAGCGAGATTGTAAAACTTTTTGAAAAAAGAATGGAAATTTGCAGGGATGTAGCTGATTTTAAATTAAAAACAGGAAAACCTGTGTTAGATAGACAAAGAGAATTAGATAAAATAAAAGTTTTGAGAGAAAAGGCGAGCAACAATTTTTATGCTCATGGTGTGGAAGAACTTTTTGAACAGATTATGGCAATGAGCAGGAAAATGCAGTACAAACTCTTAACAGAGGAAGGCGTAAATAATGATATAGGGTTTGATATTGTTGAAAACATACCAAAACAAGATATTACGGTTGTATATCAGGGAATTGAGGGAGCATATAGCCAGCAGGCTGCTAATGAATATTTAGGTGACAATGTTAAATATCTCAATGTTACAACCTTTAGAGAGGCTATGAAATATGTTCGTGACGGCAAGGCGGATTATGCTGTTTTACCTTTTGAAAATTCTTCTGCGGGTATTGTAACGGATGTGTATGATTTGTTAGTTGAATTCCAAAATTATATAGTTGATACTTTTGACATAAAAATAGAACATTGTCTTTGTGGCGTAAAAGGTGCAAGGATTGAGGACATTAATGAAGTGTACTCACATCCTCAGGCATTTATGCAAAGTGATACATTCATAGAGGAACATGGCTGGGGTAAGGTCAATCTTGCAAATACAGCTATAAGTGCCAGATATATTGCAGAGTGCAATGATAAAACAAGAGCCTGCATAGCAAGTGAAAATGCTGCAAAAATATATGGACTTGAAATACTGCACAAGGGCATAAATTTTAACAACAAAAATGCTACAAAATTTATAATAATCAGCAAACAGAAAATGGCAAGACGTGATGCAGGATTAGTATGTATAAGTTTTGAAATGCCCCATTCAAGTGGTACTTTGTATCAAATGCTATCTCACATAATATATAATGATTTGAATATGACAAGTATTCAGTCAAGACCAGTACCGGAGAAAAACTGGGAATATAGATTCTATGTAGAGTTTGAGGGCAGGGCTAACCAGCCGGGAGTAGTCAATGCACTAAGTGGGATAAATGCAGAAGCACTTAATATGAAAATATTGGGAAATTATTAAAATAAATTTAAAACTTTTTATTATATGATAAAAAAATACCCCCAAGCCGGGAATGGTTTGGGGGTATTGATTATATATCTGATTCTTGTGGCATATCAATTCCAACCTTAAATTCAAGGAACTTCAAAATATCGCTATAGACTTCATCGTTATTTAATTCATTAAACAATTCGTGGCGCATACCTGGATACAATTTTGAAAAGGTATTAGAAAATCCACAGTGTTTAAGATGCGAAACTGCTTTTTTAAAAGCTTTGTCATTTTTTCTGCAAGGGTCATCACCACCTGACATAAACATAACAGGAAGCTGTTTGTTTCTGTTAGTCCAGCCATATTTGCTATACACCTGTTCCATCAAAGCGAAAAGTGAATAATAACCGTTTAACGTAAACGGGACACCGCAAAGTGGATCCTTGTTATATTCTTCTACTATATATTTGTTAGTTGTAAGCCATGAATTTACAATGCCTTCTTTAGCAAAAGGTTTTTCAAAAGGACCATTAACAAGATTTGCGATAAAAGGACTTCTATATCGCGAGCCTCTAAAAAATGCTATAAATTTTGATAGGATTTTTCCAAGTCCTGCCATTGGATTTTCAGAAGGAGAACCACTCAAAATTACAGCATCAACTTCTTTAGAATATTTTTTCATATATGCCCTGACAATTAAAGAACCCATGCTGTGTCCTAAAAGTATAAAGGGTAGTTTTGGAAATTCACGTTTCAGATACATGGTATAGTCATGTACATCTTCTATAAGCCCCACAAATCCATCTTCGCCAAAGTATCCTAAATCTTCTGTAGTTAAAATATTTTCGCCATGACCGCGCATATCGGCGATAGCACATATGTAGCCTTTTTCGCTAAAAAACTTCATGGGAGCAGCATAGCGATTTCGTGTTTCACACATTCCATGAACAAATTCAATAACTCCTATAGGTTTTATATTATCTGGTGGATAAATAATTGTATGTGGTCTCATAACACTCCTTATATTAAAAAACTTGCGAAACTGATTGATTCAGTTTCGCAAAAATAATTAGATATCATAGTATTAGTATCTGTATTTGAAAAATTATATATAGATAATCTTTTAATTATCTGCATCCATATCATCAGTAGTATAGATAGCTCTTTTTCTTGCCATTTCATCGTTTTCAAGATATTCGTCATAGGTTGTAACCTTATCAATCAGTTTGCCATTAACGATTTCCATAATTCTGTTAGCAGTAGTCTGGACTACCTGATGGTCTCTTGAAGAGAAAAGAAGTACACCAGGGAATTTAATAAGTCCGTTATTAAGAGCTGTGATACTTTCCATGTCAAGGTGGTCAGTTGGCTCGTCAACGATAAGAACGTTGGCACCGGAAATCATAAGTTTTGAAAGCATAACTCTAACTTTTTCACCACCGGAAAGAACTCTGACCTTCTTAACACCTGCATCGCCAGGGAATAACATTCTACCAAGGAACTGACGTACATATGTAGCATCTTTGTTTTCTGAATACTGTGTAAGCCAGTCAACGATAATATCATCGCAGTCAAAGTCTTTAGTATTATCTTTAGGGAAATATGACTGTGAAGTTGTGATACCCCATTTATAAGAACCTTCATCAGGTTCCATCTGACCGGACAAAATTTGGAACAATGTAGTCTTTGCTAATCCGTTAGAACCGACGAAAGCAATTTTATCCTCGCGTCCGACAACAAAAGAAATATCATCTAAAACTTTAACACCATCTATGGTTTTTGAAAGATGTTCCACTGTTAGAACTTCGTTACCGATTTCACGATTCGGTCTAAAATCAATATATGGATATTTACGACTTGAAGGTTTGATTTCATCAAGTTCGATTTTTTCAAGAGCGCGTTTTCTTGAAGTAGCCTGTTTGGACTTAGAAGCGTTAGCACTGAATCGCTGGATAAATTCCTGCAATTCTTTGATTTTTTCTTCTTTTTTACGGTTAGCTTCCTTCATCTGCTTTACAATTAGCTGGCTTGACTCATACCAGAAGTCATAGTTACCGGCATAAAGCTGAATTTTGGCATAGTCAATATCAGCAATCTGAGTACAAACCTTGTTAAGAAAATATCTGTCATGAGAAACAACGATAACAGTATTTTCAAAATTAATTAAGAATTCTTCAAGCCATTCAATAGCGTCTAAATCCAAGTGGTTAGTAGGTTCGTCTAAAAGAAGAATATCAGGATTACCAAATAATGCCTGAGCAAGCAAAACTTTAACCTTCAGAGAACCGTCAAGATCCTTCATAAGATTGTAGTGGAAAGCTGTATCAACGCCAAGTCCGTTAAGAAGTGTGGCAGCATCACTTTCTGCTTCCCAGCCATTCATTTCAGCAAATTCGCCCTCGAGTTCAGAAGCACGAATTCCATCTTCGTCAGAAAAATCTTCTTTCATATAGATAGCGTCTTTTTCTTTCATAATATCGTAAAGTCTCTGATTTCCCATAATAACTGTATCAAGAACAGTAAACTCATCATACTGGAAGTGATCCTGCTTCAAGAAAGAAAGACGCTCACCCGGAGTAATAATTACTTCACCACTTGTTGGTTCAATCTCACCGGTGAGAATTTTAAGGAAAGTAGATTTTCCGGCACCGTTAGCACCAATCAAGCCGTAGCAGTGTCCCGGTACGAATTTTATATTGACTTCTTCAAATAAAGCTTTTTTACCGAATCGTAAAGATACATTACTTGTGCTTATCATTAAAAATACCTCTCTTTTAAATAAATATTAAAATAAACGTGGGTATTGTTGAAATAAATAAGTAAATATCTTCTATTTTATATTAACAATATCCGCAATATTTAGTATATCAGTTTTAAAAATTAAAGCAATTAGTTTATTACGTATTCTAGGCAGTTTATTGTGTTATTTTAGGGAGGTTTACCTAATCTCGTTTTTTATATCATGTGACTTAAAGGAAAATTTATTTAGAAGTTTTATGGCTTTTTCTAAATGTGTTAGGTGAAACTCCATATTTTAATTTAAATAACTTATTAAAATATGATACAGAAGAAAATCCAACGCTGTTACATATGGATGCTATTGCATCATCTGTATGTATTAAGCGAAAGGTAGCATGCTGAATTCTTATTTCATTAAGATATTCAGTCATGGTACAATTCATATATCTTTTGAATGTTCTGCACATATAGGCTTTGTTAAAATGATATGGTCGTAATATAGCATCGAGTCCATTTATAAGGAAGTGATTCATGTGAAAACGTCCTAATAAATCTCGAAACCACATAGGATAATAAGTTATCTCATTATGGTGTGCTTCTTCAAGCAGGCAATTTAATAATGAAATTAACAAGGTTTTTGATTGTGACATCTGAAAAGTGGAAAAGAAATTAGTTGGTGAGGTAAGAAGAGAAGTTATTCTTTCCTCATAGCGTTCGATTTTTTCAAAGGGCACAGATATTATTTTGAGCAAAGTATCATTCATATATGAAGAAAAGAAATCATCTCCTATAAAATGACATATTTCTTCAAAAAAATCAGTATGAATTATAATATCCCTGTGTCTGCAGGGCGTGTTTGTATTTCTAATGAATGAATGTGAGTCCTTTTTATTAATAAAGCCAATGTCCCCAGCTGAAAGTTTATAAATTTCACCATTAATATTGTAGGTAATTGCTCCGTCAATAATATAAAAAATCTCATAAAAATTGTGAGAGTGATATATATTATCTTCGTCAGTTTCAGTTATTTTTGTGTGTACAGGCATTTCAGGTGTAGTCATCCAATCTTCAAGAACGACCGATGTAATTTCTTCCATACTAATCCGCCTCCTATAAAATGTTCTAAGAAAAAATAAAATCATTCTACTAAAAGTAATAATTTAAGAAGTATATTAATTTAGTTTCTTATAACAACTGCTAATGTTAATAATAATAATAAGTGTGCTAAAAGTCAATACAGAGCAAGTTTGGGTCAATGCTGTGTGATAGACTAATTATAATAAAATGTATAAAATAAACTTAGATTAAAAATGAACATATGTGTATTTTGACGGAAAAATTAAAAACTGATACAAAGAGGAGTGAAAAATGACAATAAAAGAGTATATTGATAATAATTTACCTTTATCTATTCGTTATAATCCGGAAGATAAAGATTCTTTAATTGGATTGCCTTATCCGTATATTATACCTAGTGTGGCTGAAATGTTTCAGGAAATGTATTATTGGGATAGTTATTTCGCTAATGCTGGACTTATAATAAAGGGTGATCTAAAGCAGGCAAGAAATAATATTGATAATTTAAGACATATGTTAGATAAATATTCATTTGTACCAAACGGAAACAATATCGGATTTGAATATAATTCACAGCCACCTTTTTTAGGATTGATGATAAGAGAATATTACGAGGCGGCCCCAGATAAGGAATGGCTTAGTGAAGCATATTTGTCACTTGTCAAAGAACATGAATTCTGGCAAAACAAACGAAATTCACATATAAAATTAAATCATTATGATTGTGAGCCGTTGCCACCTAATAAAGTAAATGATGGTGTGAGAGATTTGACCGGAAGAATCGGATATAAGCCGGATGTATGTGATGAAGATATTGCAAGAGGTAATTTTTCTACAGGTGAGAGTGGATGGGATTTTAATCCACGAATGAGACATGAAACATTTAAATATGCACCTGCAGATCTTAACAGTTTGCTATATTCACAAGAGGATACGTTAGAATATATTGCTAATGAATTAGGGAATGAATATGATGCGAAAAAATGGCATTTAGCAAAAGAGGCAAGGGCAGAGTTAATGCGTAAATATCTAAAAGGCACAGACGGAGTATTTTATGACTATAATCTGGAAAAAGATGAATTAGGAGATGTGGTAAGTGTTGCGGCGTTTTATCCGATGTATGTAGGAATGGCTACAGAGGAAGAAGCGAAGGCAGCTATGACAATACTTTCTAAAATAGAAATGAAATATGGAGTGACGTCTTGTGAAAAACGTGATGACATAGAAGGAAACTTTCAATGGGGATATCCTAATGGATGGCCACCGATGCAGAGAGTTATGGTTGAGAGTCTTCTTAAATATGGATATAAAGAAGATGCATATAGAATTGCTGAAAAATATGTCAATTTGGTTGAAAAATGTTTTGAAGAAACTAATAATTTCTGGGAAAAATATAATGTTGTAAAAGGTGATGTAGAAGTTGTAGATGAGTACAAAATGCCAGCAATGTTAGGATGGACTTTTGGAACTTATTACAAATTTTGCAAAATGTTAGGAAAGGAAATAGAATAGGAGGAATAAGATGAAGAAGAAAATAAGTAAGATTTTATCTCTTGCTATGCTTGTATGTATGTTGGCCGGATGTTCAGGTGAAAAATCTAATGTATCAAATGTAAAAATTAATCCTAAAGATTATGAAACAGATAGAACTTTCATAACGATAGCTGACTGTACACCAAGTACAGAAAGTGAAAGCGAAATGGAATTATATAAGAATTTAGGACTCAATACATTCATATTAACAGAAGATTTTGTTCCTATGGTAGAAGATGGTACGATTAGTAATGCATATATAAAATCCATTAATAAAGCGGCAGAGTATGGGTTAAATGTATGGATTAGAAATATGCATAATGATCCGGATTATTTTGAATTAGATAAGGACAAAACAGGTTCGGACTATGGTGTTGAATATACTATGCAGCCTAGAAATATAACAACTGAGTTTAGTGAGATTTCTGCAGTGACAGGTTTTTATATGGCAGACGAGTTATTCAAAACTACTTTAACAGATAATAAAGAGACTGAAGCGGATGAAAGCTTGTATTGTGCAATGGATAAAATGGACAAGCTGATAGAATGGAAAAATAAATATTATCCAAATGAATATTGGCATATAAATCACGTTCCAAGTTCATCATATGATCATTGGCAGGAAGGTGATTATGCAGATTTTATTCAGTATTACGTTGATAATATTATAAAGAAACTTACAAGTGGTGGAAGAAGTGTAAGTTTGGACCATTACCCATTAACAGCAGCAGGAATACACGAAAATTATCTTCATGACTTATTGACTTGTGCTAACATTACAAGAGATTATAATGCAGAATGTGAAGAAAATCAGAAAGCTGATTTTTGTATTTGTCTTCAGACATTTATGAATGCAACAAATACAGATATGGCAACTAGAGATATTACTTCATCAGATGATGTCACATTCCAAATGTATACCGGAATGGCATGTGGAGCATCAATGTTTGAATATTTCTGCTGGAGAACATATTCCGGATTTGGACTGTATGGTATTGTTGATGAAACAGGTGAAAAACGTATTTATGATTATATTAAGGAAGGTAATGAACAGGCATTACAATTTCAAAAAGTAACATTGGCATTTGAGTGGAAAGGATTAACAGTTAATAAAGGAATTCAGAGCGGAAAAGATGATATTTTCGGCGAGGTAGATGGATTAACAACAGAAGATAACGGAGTATTAAAGAGTATAGAAAGTAGATACGATACGATAGTAGGATGTTTCAAGAAGGATAAGCAGGATGGATATATGGCAGTAAACTATACTGATCCTGCAGCAAAGAAAGTCAATGCTGTTACATTGAACTTTGAAGGATGTTCACAGGCTCTTGTATATACAGAAGATGGAACGAAGCAGATTAATCTTACAGAAGAAGGGGATTTGAGATTAGTTCTTGAACCTGGACAGGCTGCATTTGTGATTCCGCAATAGATTTAAAATGTGTATAGATTGTTATGCGAACAATGTTTTGAAAAGTTAAGATTAAGGTTATAAAAAAGATAAGCGATAAAATAAGTGACATAATAAGTTGTTTCGATGTCAAATCGGAAGAATGGAGAATTATAATGAAACAAAAAAATAAAAAACAGAAAGTGAATAAGAGCAATATGCCAAGAAGTCTTAGTAAGAGCGCAAAACCGTTTTTATTTATTATGGCAATACCGGCTATGTATGGAATTTTCAGATGGTTTGCCATTAATGGTTATTCGATATTATTAGCATTTTCAGAAGGTACGCCATTTAAGGATCCTTTTACATTTAGAAATTTTAAGATGTTTTGGCAGGATATGCAGGGCAATGGAGTATTAAAAATAGCACTTTTTAATACATTAAAATATTTTGTAGTTGGACTGGTTCAACAGTTTATATGTTATGTGGCTGCATATTTTATGTATAAAAAGATTCCGGGATACAAAACATATAGATTTGTATATTATCTTCCTTGTTTAATACCGGGAGTTGTTACAACAGCAATATTTATGGAAATAATTCGTGTGGGTGGACCATTGTATCAGATAGCCAATAAGTTATTTGGAATAGAATATAATGCCTTACTTTCACGACCGGAAACAGCAACAAAAACACTTATTATATTTATGTTTTTATCGGGCATAGGGACTACATATTTGATATATATGGGTGCTATGAACCGTATTCCGGTAGAAGTATTAGAGTCGGCACAAATAGATGGTTGTAGTACATGGAGAGAATTTTGGTCACTGGTATTTCCGTTGACTTTTGGAACATATGCAACATTTTTCTTGATGTCATTATGTGGTGTATTTACAGCAAGCGGACCTATCCTGTATACAACACAAGGTGCAGCGGATACCACAACATTAGGATATTGGTTGTTTAGTCAGATTATTGACCAGTCATACAATTATCCGGCAGCTGTAGGCTTAGTATTCACGATGGCAGGTATACCTATTTTGATTATTTCAAGATTAATACTTAATAAAGTAACACCGGAGGTAACATACTAATGGCAAAAAAAATAAAAAGAAAAAAAAAGAAGGTATCATTAGTTTATAAATTAGCGGCTGTTATTTTTGCAATATATCTAGTGATTTTAGTAGTGCCGTATGTATATGCACTGTTTGCTTCGGTTTCTAATTATAAGGAATATTATTTTAGTATTTTTCCATTTCCTAAGGAAGGAATCAAACTAGGCAATTATGTAGAAGCATGGACAAGCCTCAAACATGAAGGTACAGGATTGCCGGAGATGATTTTGAACAGCATATGGTTTGCAGGGGTTCCTGCCGTAGGTGGAGTTTTCTTGTGTTCATGTGGAGCCTATATTTGCTCTAAATATAGATTTTTTGGACGTAATTTTATTTATTGGTTCAGTATGATTTCGATGATGATTCCAATTATTGGAAATCAGTCGGGAAACTTAAAATATATATCAGCTCTAGGTGGATATAACTCATATTGGTACATAGTTATTACAGCGAATACTGTGGGAGCAACATTAATTATTATGTATAGTTGTTTCCAGAGTATAGATTGGGCATATGCGGAGGCTGCATTTATAGATGGTGCAGGACATGGAATGGTATTCTTTAAGATTATGCTTCCACATGCAATGCCTACAATGACAGCACTTATGTTGTCAGATTTTATAGCTGGTTGGGCAGGCGTAGATGCATCATTGATGTATTATCCTGATTTGCCAACCTTATCAACAGGTTTGTACTATTTTAGAACTTATGTAATAACAGCAGCAGGAATGCAGAGATATCCGGCATATTTTGCAGCGATGTTATTGTGTATGCTTCCAACAGTTATACTGTTTGCTTTGTTCCAGGATAGATTAATGAATATACAGGTTTCGGGTGGAATCAAGGGATAAAAATCTCTTTATAATATAGCCATAATGGCATAATTAAAAATAATTGGAGGAAAATAAAAATGAGAAAATTTGTTGCAGTACTATTAAGTACAATAATGGCATTCTCCTTAGTAGGATGTGGCGGAAGCGGTTCGGATAATAAAAGCGTGAACAATGATGATAAATATAAAAACAGAAGTAAGCAGTTCACATTGTGTTATTACGAAGGTGGATATGGTTCTGATTGGCTTCAGGCTGTAGTAAATGATTATATGGAAAATGTTAATCAGGATGTATATATTAAGTTAAAAGCAAGCACAGATAATGATGGAGCAAGAACCAAAATTGCAGGACATACAGGAACATATGATTTGTATTATATTGAAGTGGATATGTTTGAACAGCAAAATAACTTGGTAGAATTATCTGATTTGATGGATATGGATGTTCCAGGTGAAGAAGGAGTTAAAGTTAAAGATAAGATTGGACAGGAATGGGTTGATTATTATACGGAAAATGGAAAAATTTATCAGATGCCGGCGACTAACTTCTTAGGATGGAACTGGTCATATAATAAGACACTTCTTGATAAGGCATTAGGAGAAGGAAAATGGAAACTTCCTAATACAACAGAAGAATTTTTTGAAATTGGTGAAGAGTTATTTAATAATAATGTATTCATGACAACTTTTGTAGGAAACGATTCTACAGGTGGTGCAAATTATCTTCAGTACTGTTACAATGTGTGGTTTGCACAAAGAGTAGGATTAGATGGATACAATCATTACTTTAATTGCGAATATAAAGATGGAAATAAGTGGAAAGTGGCTGAAAAGACACCGGAAAACATTGTACAGAACAAAGATGCAATAGAAGATACTTATAAGTTAGTTGAAACATTATGTCAGGGAAGAAATGGTGTAGAATTTATTCATTCTAAATGTGAAAGCTTAACATTCTTAGATGCTGAATTCTTATTATATCAAGGCGGATTCAAGGGAGCAGAAGAATATCCTATAGCATTCTACTATAATGTTTCAGCAGGTGAGCAGGAAATGCTTCCATATATTAAAGATGGAATTATTGAAGAACAGGATGTTCAAATGATGAAAATGCCTGTAATTAGTTCAATTATTGAGAGAACACCAAGTATTAAGGATGATGCTACATTATCAGCGGTTGTAGATTATGTAGATGGAACAACAACAGAATGTCCAAAAGGTGTAACAGAAGATGATGTTAATATTGTGAAAGAAGCAAGAAATATGATGACAGAGTTAATTTGCCGCGAATGGGTTATTCCTACAGAAGCTGAAAATGTTGATGAAATTAAAGCTTTCCTTGCTTATTTGACATCAGATAATGCACAGAAGATAGCAGATAAAGCAGCAAATGGACTTTCAGTATTAAATTATGGATATGAGCCAACTGAAGAAGATATGGGATTTGAAATTAGTAATTATACAAAAAGTATTTACAACATAAGAAAAGATGCTGTTATTGTAGATTTTGGTAATTTCGATAAACCATTAGGACGTTTTATGGGATTGACATGGTACAAAGACAGCAGAGCAAGTGGCGGAACATTAAGCTCTAACCTTTATACTAAGCAGGCAATGACATCTGATGAAATATATCAAAGTACATTGGATTCATATTCAGCAACATGGAAAGATCGTGTAGAACAGTACAAGATTCAGAATAAAAATAAATAATTGTAGTAGATATATTTTGAAGCAATTGTATAAAAGTGATAAAAAAATTATTTTTACTACGCAAAAATAATAAGGTGGGACTTATAAGTTCCACCAAAGAACCCCTTTGATTAAAAATATTTAAAGATTTTTAAAATAGCTATGAATTATATAGCAAGGAGTATACAAGAATGAAAAATAAGTGGATGAAAATAGGAATTCTTGCAGGAGTTTTAGTGTTGGTTATTATCGGAATTGTAATTGGCATAAACTTTGCAGGTGAAAAAATGTCCATTGCCATTGATGGTGAACTGAAAGAAAATGATGTGGTTGAATATACAAATGAAGCTATACAGTTTCCGATGGCGCATGTGGAAAATGGTTTAGGGCAGATTGTATCTTATGATGTTAAATATCAGGTCATCAATACAGAAGATAAATCAACTATAGATGATGATTATGCTATGTTCGATTTAAAGCCGGGTAGTTATGAATTGCATTATGTTGCAAAAGATAATAAAAAAGTGTCTAAAATTGTAAAGTTTAAAATACAGGATACACAAAAGCCAACAATTACTTTTAGTGATGTTCCTAATGGTATCTTTTTGCAGGATTTAGATAAAGATGAACCAAATAAATTACCTTTATATGATATTGAAGATGCTTCAAAGGATGATGGTATCGAGTTGACACGTACTCTTTTATTCAAAGGTGAAAAAGATACGGATTTTGTTGAGACAACTTACAGAGATATGAATAATTCATACGAAATTAAGGAATTTGGACAGTTTAAGTATGTTTTGACAGCAAAAGACAAATATGGAAATAGCGCTACTGAAGAAGTAACCTGGAAAATAAAAGACCGTAACTGGAAACCGGATGAAAAGCTTAAAGCCGGATATTTAGCAGACTATTCAACTGAAGGATATACTAATTATATCGAGGGTGGGGATGCTAATCAGTATTATCAGATTGGCAGCGATTATAGTGATCAATGGCTAAGCGAATATGAAGGTGCAAAAGGCGTATTAAAGATTGATATGGGCTTTAATAATTCTGCAGGCTACGGAAATAATACTATAAGACTTAGATTTGCTAACAGTTTTACAAAAGAAGATATTGAGGGAAAATATCTTGCAGTAAGATTACGCGTTGAAGGCGAAAATATAAGTGATGGTCTGCTTTTTGCCGGAAATAATGTGGAATTTAGAAAAGAAGATTCTACAACTAGAGCATTTTCTACATCAGTTTCAGGATTAGAAGTTGGAAAGTGGAAAACTTATTATATTGATGCAGATACGGTAGAACATATCGGTGTATATTCAGAAGCTAAATATAATTCTGAAACAACATTTTATGAAGGCGGCAAACCTGCAACATCAATTCAGCTTTGCTTTTCAAGAATTGCAGGTCATTATAATGATATGACATTATATGTTGACAGTATTACTTTAGCAGAAAAACTTCCGGATACTGAGGTAACTATATCAGGCAAAAATGCTGAGTGGACTAAAGTAGATGGAGCGGCAGGATATAAAATTAATCTTAATGATAAAGAAAGTACTGTTAAGGATACTAAGATATCCATAGAAGGAAACAAGGGCTTTGTACGAGTTACTCCTTTGGGTGATGGAGCGTTAACATTAGATGGTGAAGAAAGTACAGGGGTATATGGCCTGGATTGTGGAAATAAACTTGCTGTATTTGATGACGAACTGTATATGAATTTGATAAGTGATAAGCTTAAATTTAGTACAGAAAATGAACATGAAGGTTATAAGCCAAATTCATTGGAAGGAAAGCTCACCCAAAATGGCTTGAAAGTTGATATTGGAACAGGTGCATGGGGAGTTGTAACAGGTATTCGTATGTTATTCCCAAATGCTCAGGAAAAAGGAAATAATACAACTCTTATACTTAATATGAATGTAAGCAATGCTAAGTATGGTCAGTTGAGAGTATATGATTATGATGGACAGCTTTTACAGAATATAACTTTAGATGATAAGAATACTGGTAAAATGAATAAATTTGAAATTGATATTTCAAGTTATGACAAAGTATTAAAGGGCATCCAGCTTATATTCGGACCAAAAGATATGCAGACTGTTTCAGATGGTGTTAGTGTAGAATTTAAAGAAATTTATATGGCTAATACCTACACAAACATAAAGATAAATGGTAAGAATTATTCGTGTGCAGGAGAACGTGTTCTCACACCGGGATATACGGCGGCTGATTTGGTACAGTTTACAAGCGTATACAATTTTGGTGTGAAAAAAGATGATACACCACTTTCATTTAGTGGAGTTATTCTTTTAGATGGAAAGAAGATTAATCCAAGTACTATAAGCATTGTTGGTTATCCAAATACAGATACTATTTGTTTTAAAATTCCGCATAAAGGAAAAGTCCTTACTATAAAGCAGGGTGGATATATATATTATGGAAACGTAGCTGTAAAGGTAGCTGAAAACTTTAATATGAAGTGGGATGGTACAGAATGGAAGACAGTAAGTGCAATTCCTGCCACACCAAAGACTGAATATATAACGATTGCAGGCAAAAAGTATGAGCTCGTAAATAAATTAGAACTTGCGCCATTGTATACAACAAGCGACCTTGTACAGTTTAGCAATGTAAATGATTTTGGAGTAAAGGCTGATGATACACCACTTGGATTTAAGGGTGTAGTAATGGTAGGGGGAGAAAAAGTTAATAATGTTCAGATTGTAGGTTATAAGAATAATACAACAATCTGCTTAAAGACTCCGCATAATGGAAAAGTCGTAACAATCCTGAAAGATTCTATTATTTACTATGGAAAACAAGCAGTTAAAGTAACGAAGACATTTAATATGAAGTGGGATGGAACAAGCTGGACAGAAGTAAGTAAAATTCCAGAAGTTCCAAAGGATACATATGTAACCATAGGTGGAAAAAAGTATAAATTAATGGCAAAGGTAGAATTAGAACCACAGTATACTTTAGATTCATTGGTACAGTTTGTTAATGTAAATGACTTTGGAGTAAAAGAAGATGACACTATACTAGGTTTTGAGGGTACGGTAATGGTAGGTGGAGAAAAGGTGAATAATCCACAGGTAGTAGGATATAAAAACAACACTACGATATGCTTTAAAGTACCACATAATAAGAAAGTTCTTACAATACTTAAGGGAGCGACAATTTATTATGGAGAT
Source organism: uncultured Eubacterium sp. (assembly GCA_964461415.1). Taxonomy (GTDB): domain Bacteria; phylum Bacillota; class Clostridia; order Lachnospirales; family Lachnospiraceae; genus Eubacterium_G. The sequence continues at coordinate 33,724 of CAYWUE010000005.1, read as the reverse complement.
CAGGCTGTAAAGGTAACTAAGACCTTTAATATGAAATGGAATGGAAGTACATGGAAAACTGTAGATAAGGTGCCGGAAGTTCCTAAAGATACATATACAACAATAGACGGAAAGAAATATAAAGTTGTTGCGAAGGTAGAATTAAAACCACATTATGAGACAAGCAGTTTGGTACAGTTTAGTGATGTTTATGACTTTGGAGTAAAAGAAGATGATACACCATTATCATTTAAGGGAACAATAATGCTTAATGGAGTATTAGCAGAAAAAGTTAATGTAGTAGGATATCCTAACAATACTACAATATGCTTCAAAGAATTATCACATAAGAATAAAACGTTAACAATAATGAAGGATTCTGTTATTTATTACGGAAATCAGGCAGTTGTTATAGAAAAGACATTTAATGCTAAATGGGATGGAAAGAAATGGACATATTCCGATACAATTCCGGAAGCACCAAAGACAGAATATGTAACAACGAAGGATGGTGAAAAAGAAGTAATAGATAAGATTTCACTCACACCGGGATATACAGCTAATACATTGGTACAGTTTACTAATGTATATGACTTTGGAGTACCGGATGATAATACAGTTTTAGGATTTGAGGGTGAAATATATTTAGATGGCGAAAAAAATAATATAGCGACAATGATAGGGTATAAAAATAATACAACTATATGTTTAAATGATATTTCGCATAGGAATAAAGTTTTAACTATCAAAAAAGGTGCTGTTATTTATTACGGCAACAAGGCAATAGTTATTAATGAAACATTCAATATGAAGTGGAATGGTACAACTTGGACAGAAGTGGCAGAAATTCCTCAGGCTATATCAGACAATAACGCTGTTACAGTTGATGAAAATAATACCAACACCTCATTATTAAGCTTAATTACGAGCAAGACCAAATCATTATTCGGAAAACTAGCTATGATTTGGTAAAAATATAAACGCGAGTGTCATCTTGCAGGCACTCGCAGAATGTAAACGAGGAGGAATTTATTTATGAAACAAATCAAAAGAAGAATCTTATCTATGTGTATGGCCTTAGTGATGGTATTGACTATGGCTATGGCACATGGAACAGTAGTAAGGGCGGATGGAAGTACGCTTACATTAGAATTAGGATGGGCAGATGCAAGCTTTAAGTTAATTCAGGTAAAGACAAATGTATTATCAAGTGATGTTGTAGGGAAAAGTTTTACCAGTTATGACAATCAATGTTCTATTGATGAAACAGGTTCAACTCAAAATGTTGGATGGTTTGGAATGGATGATGTAGATGGAAAATATACTATAACATTACATTATAATAATGATATCAGTGCCGGTGATAAGTTCGTATTAAATAAAGGATCAGTTTTTGGATTTATATCTAAAAGTGATGAAAATACAATTGTAAAATATGAATTAGATAAAACATATACAATAGTATATGATGGCACAATATTTTATTTAGAAGATACGGCACAAACGACAGAACCTACAGAGTTAACATTTAATTACAGATGGGGAACGGCAGGATTAATTCAGTATAATACAAATTTGCCATCAGATATAACAGTGGAAAATTTTATTACAGATGCTAATGGATGTGAAGTATTACAAGAAGGTAAAATTGTAGGCTGGGTAGGAATGGATAATGTAGAAGGTACGATAGTTCTTACATTCCACTTTAATGATAATGACAATTTTGTAAAAGGTCAAAGTTATACAGTAAAAAAAGATTCAATCTTTGGATTTAAGAATACAGATGTAAAATATAAATTAAAAGAAGATGTCACATTATATTTTAATGGAACAGATTGGCAGGCAACAGAAGTTGAAGATGAATCAACAACACCAGAGGAAACTACAACAGCTCATACATGCAAATATGAAACAAAGGTTGTTAAGGCAACGCCTAATGTGGCAGGAAAGATTACCGAGGAATGTGCCTGTGGAAAAGTTAAGAGTACAACTGTAATTCCAGCAGCATCAAAAGTTGAGCTTAACAAAACAGCAGTTATATATAACAATAAAACACAGAAAGTAACAGTTACAGTAAAAGACAGCACAGGAAAGGTTATTGATGCTTCACAGTATAGCGTAAGTGGAACAACATCTGCTAAGAAAGTTGGAAGCTATAATGTAACAATAACATTTAAGGGGGATAAGTATACAGGAACAAAGAATCTTACATGGAATATTAATCCTAAGACTACTAAAATTTCATCAGTAAAAGCAGGTAAGAAATGCCTTACTGTAAAATGGAAAAAACAAACAGCAGAAACAAAGGGATACAAGATTCAGGTGTCTACGGATAAGAATTTTAAGAAGAATGTTAAGACAGTTGTTGTGAAGAAGAATAAGACTGTTTCAACAAAGATTAAGGGACTAAAGAAGAATAAAAAGTACTATGTTCGTATATGTACATTTAATGGAAAATGTGTATCATCATGGACAAAATACAAAAAGAATGTAAAAGTAAAATAAGTGGATATTATGATGAAGTTAAATAAAAAAAATAGATTCAAACGAATCTTATCTATAGTATTGGTTATAAGCATAACTATTACTTCAACATTATTAGGAATTTATTCAAAGGAATCTGCCAAGGCAGATTCCTTTGAAAAAATTAGCTTGGAATTAGGATGGGCAGATGCAAGCTTTAAGTTAATTCAGGTAAAGACAAATGTATTATCAAGTGATGTTGTAGGGAAAAGTTTTACCAGTTATGACAATCAATGTTCTATTGATGAAACAGGTTCAACTCAAAATGTTGGATGGTTTGGAATGGATGATGTAGATGGAAAATATACTATAACATTACATTATAATAATGATATCAGTGCCGGTGATAAGTTCGTATTAAATAAAGGATCAGTTTTTGGATTTATATCTAAAAGTGATGAAAATACAATAGTTAAATATGAATTAGATAAAACATATACAATAGTATATGACGGAACATCCTTTAGTTTAGCTACTCAGTTAGCAGAACCTACAGAATTAACAATGAGCTATAAGGGTTATGGAACGAGTAAATTAATTCAGTACATAACAGACCTTCCAACAGATATTGCAAAATCTGCGGATTTTCTTGCTACAGATAATGATTGTGATTTGAATCAGTCAGGAAATCAGCAGTTAGGTTATGCTTCAACATTATTAGTAGATGAAAAAGTAATTATTACTTTTAATTTTAATAGTGAATTTGAAGTTGGACAGAGTTACACAATAGGAAAGGATTCAATATTCGGTTTTAGTAATACAGATGTAAAATATAAATTAAAAGAAGACGTAACATTATATTTTAATGGAGAAGGATGGCAAAGCGAACCTATTGTAGAAAAATCAAAGATTTCATTAGAATGTACAGGTGGTTCAGCTAAATTAATAAAATTTTCAACCAATTTGCCTACAGATACTCCATGTGTAAATTTCTTGAGTGGAGATAATGGTTCTGATTTGAAACAAGATGATATTAATAAATATCAACAGGTAGGCTGGATAGGAATGTCAGAAGTTACAGAAAAAATCATTTTAGAATTTAATTTTAGTAATGATTTTCTTGCAGGTCAGACATATGTGCTACCAAAAGGTGCAATATTTGGTTTTACGAATGGAAAGACATATGAATTAGATAAAGATTATACATTTTGGTATGACGGATACAAATGGACTGTAGTAACTAATGAAGATAATACAGAAAATATTGTAATAAATAATGAAAAAAAACAGGTGGTAGCTCATACATCTTTGAATGAAGGATTTACCTTAGATTCTCTTGTACAATTTACAGGATTTTATGATTTTGGAGTCACCTCTGATGATACACCTTTAGCTTTTGTGGGAACAATTTACGTTAATGGAGTTGAAATTAATAATCCAACTGTAGTAGGCTATCATAACAATACTATAATATGCTTTAAAAATCTAAATTTAAATGGTAATACCCTTACAATAATGGCAGGCTCAATTATCTATTATGGAGATAAAGCGGTAATTATTGATAATACATTTCATAAAAAAAGAGATAGTGATGTATGGACTGATGGTAAAATAAGCAGTGGAAATCAAATCATCATTTTAGGAGATGCAGATGCTAATTTAAAAGTTGATTTAAGAGATTTGGTTAACTTGAAAAAAGCAGAGTTAACATCTAGTGTTACAGAGTTTAATGATTTAATAACAGATAATATTATTGATAAATGGGACTCAAAATGTATGAGAAAAATTCTTGCAGGGGTTGTTGTTGATGTGACACAAGATTCACCTAATTCTGTGGAAAATCTTTTGGCAGAAAGCAATTTTACAGGTGGAGATGATTTTATAACATTTGCGGATCGTCCTGCGGACCCGACAAATGTAGAAAAAATTAATGAATACAAGGCTTTAGGTTTTAATACATCATTAGTAACAGGTGAATATGGCCACTATTTATCAGATTATATAAAAGAAGATATTTCAGAAGCTACATATGAATTACAGAATGGTGAAAAAGAATTGACTTTTAATGTCACATATTTTGGTACAAATTTAATTCAAATAAAAACTAATATATCTACTGATATTGTTGATTCGAAAATGGATTTTACTGAAAATGATAGCTCTAGTGGACACACTTTGTTATTTGAAAAATCATCAAACGCAAGTAAGGTATCATGGTTTGAATTTGGTATACCACAAGGGGCTGCTGCAGTATATCTGACACCGCATTTTAGCGGTTCTAATAGTCGTGGTGTATCTTATACATTTAGAGCAGGTACAAAATTAAATGTAAATGGAACAATATACGCATTGACTAAAACCTATATATATACATATTCAAATGATTATAAGACATCAATAGAGAATTTGGATAATGCAGGATTAAATGTATGGATAAGAAATACGAATAATCTGTCATCTTATTTAACAGAAGAATATGCAAATCTGATAAAATCATATATAGATGTTATAGATGGAATATATATAAACGACGAACCATTTGAGACATCAGAATTGAAACAGTGCTCTGATGAAAAAAATGAAAATGTAGAACAAACTGTAGATTTTTCTACATTAGGTGGAGATATGGCTACATGGTTTAATACTAATTTGTCTAATAAGTATTTTCATGTTAATCACGTGCCTATTCGTTCTTACAATCATTATGGAGAAGTAGGCTTAAAAGATATAGATTGTAAGGCATATGGTTCTTTTTTTGATAACTATCAAAGTTTGGTGCTTGATAATATTACAACATCAGATACCAAAAAAACTATTGGATTTGATAATTATCCTTTTGGATACAACAAATCCACGAAGTTTCTGTGGACATCATATGAAGAATTTGTAACAGAAGGCATAGACCCAACATATCTAGCTAATTTGTTGATTCCGGCAGATAATGCAAGAAAAAACAACAATACATTTAGTGTTTGCATTCAAACTATGGATAAAACATCGGGAAATAAAACAAGAACAGTTGATTCAAAAGAAGAAATTACAATGCAGTTGTACTCTGCTATGGCATGTGGAGCAAGTATGTTTGAGTACTTTATGTATAATTCTGATTCGACCATAAATGGAATTATAGATGTAAATGGAGAAAAAAGAAAACTATATGATGCTACAAAACAGGCTAATGTTGAGGCTTTGCCATTTTCAAATATTATAAATACTTTTGAATGGAAAGGCGCAGAAATTATTAAAGGAAGTACAAGCAAGAATAGTGATGCTATAAAAACAGTAACTGATTCAGGATTAAATCTTTTATTAGATGATTTGGCAGATGGTGTATTATCCGGCACAAGTGCAGGCTATGATGCATTAGTTGGATATTATAAAAAAGATGGTTATGACGGTTATATGCTTGCAAACTTTAATGATCCAAAACAGGTTACTAGTAATAATAGCGTGACGATGAAATTTGAAGGATGCAACTATGCTAGAATTTATACTAGTGAAAATGGAACTTTTGAAACAAAGACAATAGAATTAAGTGATGGTTCATATACATTTACTTTGAAACCGGGAAGTGGATGTTTTGTCATTCCGGTTAAAGCAGCAATATAATATTAATAATACTAAAGGGATTAATACGATGAACAATAAATTTTATAAATTTGCTGATTTGCCACCAAATCCTTTTGATGAAGAAGATTTGAAAGATTATAAGGGAATGGGAGCAAATATATGTCTTCTGACAGAAGATGATGTAAATTTAATCAAAGACGGAAAATTAAATGACGATTATATTAAGGCGATTAACAATATCTCGGATAAAGGATTGGAAGTCTGGATTAGAAATATGTACAATGATGAGGAATATTTTCAATGCACATATGAAAAAAATGGAGAAAATTATGGTACTCCATATAAATTGAAACCGAGAAATATTACAGATGAATTTTTGAAATATAAATCAGTAACAGGGTTTTATATGGCTGATGAGGCATATATGTATACACTGCCTGAGAAATCTCAGATAGGTTTTATGCAGGATATACAGAAGGAAAAACATCCGGAAAAATATGCTTCATTTGACAAGTTAACTAAATTAGTTGATTGGAAGAATAAATACTATCCGGATTCCTTTTTTCATATGAATCATGTACCGGCTCAGTCATGGGATCATTATATTCCAAAAAATGGGGAGATATATGATTATGAAGATTTTCTTGAAGAATACTGCAATGTTATTTTAAAACGTTTAAAGGGTTGTAAGCGTAGCTTGTGTCTTGATAACTACCCTTTAGTAGGCAAAAATTATATTGAGCAGGATTACTTGGAAGATTTATTGACATTAGCTAAAGTTTGGAGTAAATACAATAGTGAAGTTGATGAGTCTGAAAAAGCAGTTATGGGAATATGCATACAGACGTTTTGTGCAAAGTCAATGTTTGATGAAAGAAGAAGAGATATTATTCTTCCGGAAGAAGTATCGTTTCAGATTTATATGGGAATGGCGATTGGTGCAAGACTTTTTGAATATTTTGCATATCGCTCATATGAACATGAAATGATAGGAATTAAAGCTCCAGGTGGACAAAAACGTATTTATGATATTGTCAAGGAAGGGATAAGAAGAACTGAACAGTTTGAAGAAATTCTTAGTCACTATGATGGAAGAGGTGTATTTGTATCACCGGGTTATATTAGGACAGAAAATACACATAGCTTTATAAAAGCAAAAAGACTTTTGAAAAATGATGGAAATATATCTGTACAATCCGAATATGATACGGTTGTGGGATGCTTTGAAAATGAAAAATCAAAAGGATATATGATTGTCAATTATACAGATCCTATTCTCAAACATATATCAAAGGTTGCAGTAAGATTCGATAACGCAAGTGAAGCGGAAATCTACTTGAATGGAGATGTAAATACTGTAAAACTTAAGGATGGTTTCATAGATATTATTTTAGAGAATGGTAATGCAGCATTTGTGATTCCTAAATAAATAGAGAGTGACTGGTACACTTTGGAATTATAATACTAGTTTTTGAGATTTTGATGCTTGTTGTTTGGCTAATATAAGCGTATGATTTAATTATGAAAAAACTAAGGAGAACAAGAATGAAGAAGGTAGTTTTGTTAGGAGATTCTATTCGTTTAATAGGATATGGAGAAAAAGTTGCAGAAATGTTAAAAGAAGATGGATGTGAGGTATGGCAGTCCGAAGATAATTGCAGATTTTCAAAATATACACTTCGTATGTTATTTGATGAAAAAGCTAATATAGAAGGTGCAGATGTTATTCACTGGAACAATGGACTTTGGGATTGTACAGAGCTTTTTGATGATGGTATGTTTACTCCTGTTGATGAATATGTGAAGGAAATGACAAGAATTGCAAAAATATTATTGGCTACTGGGGCAAAGGTTATTTTTGCAACAACTACACCTACTAATCCAGAATATGAATATACAAAGACTGAAAATGTCAGAGTATATAATGATGCAATAGTACCTGTTTTAAAAGATATGGGAATAGAAATTAATGATTTGTTTGCATCAATGGAAAATCATGATGTCGATGGTATATGTGATGATTTGCTACATTTAAGTGAATTAGGAAAAGAAATTTGTACAAAGCAGGTTTATGAATGTATCCATAAAGCATTAGAAGATTAATAATTTTAATAAAGTTTTTAGAAAAGTGTCAAAATTAATAATGGTATTCAGGCACAATCAAATACCAGAAATTTTGACACTTTTTGCATAATTAATGGAAGGAAGACTAGCAGAAAAATGATATTAGAATGTAATGGGAAAAATAATCCGTTAGGTGTGAGTAGAAATCATATTCGTCTGGGATTTAAGATTATGGATGAAAAAGAAATGCATCCTCAGAAAAAAAATGAATATGAGTTTCAGATATCAGTGTCAGAAGAAAAATTAAAAAATAATAAGGCTGAAATAGTTATAAAAGAAGATATAGCAGGCTGGCATAGTACAATAATTATGCCTGAGTTATTAAGAGATAGAACAAAATATTATTGGCGTGTAGCTGAATATGATATAGAAACAGAAAACGTACTAACAATATCTGAAATTGGGTACTTTGAAACAGGAATATCAGAATGGCGTGGTGAATGGATTTGTGGCTGGATTAATGAAGATAAAAATAATAATGGTCATATTCAAAATTTTAGAAGAAAATTTGTGGTTGATGGTGACATTGAAGAGGCTAGACTTTATATATGCGGACTTGGATATTTTGATGCAAACATAAATGGAAATAACACAGATGATTTAATCTATAAGCCTTTGGTAACGGATTATATGAAAAGAGTTCATCCGGAGAATCCTACATTATATGAGAGTACTCAACATAGAATGGTATATTATACATATGATGTGAAAGATTTTTTATGTAAGGGAGAAAATATTCTACGTGTAGATGTGGCAGACGGATATTTTTATAATATGGAAAAAGTAGAGTATGCTTATAATTTTTCGTTTGGTTCACCTAGACTAATTTATGACTTATATATAAAAGAAAATGGAAGTTGGAAAATCATCAAAAGTGATACAGATACTCTTGTATGTAATACAAATAAAAGGGCTTTATTATATGCAGGGGATATTTATGATTATAGTACAGAAAATGAAAATTATAAAAAAAGTTTTTTGATAGATAATGAAACTAAGATGGTAAGTTCCTTATGTCAAGAAGATAAGGTGTGCGAAATTTTAGAACCAATAAAAATAATACAAACAGAAAATGGTTTTTTGTATGATTTTGGAGTTAACCATACCGGTGGGTTATCAATAAGGTTTGAAGCTGATGAAAAAACACTTATAAATATAACTTATGCGGAGATCCTTGATTTAAACGGTAATCCTAATTACGAAACTAGTGTTTTTGATGAAAGAAGTATTGAAGATGGAAGAGAGGATGGGTTAGAACAGCGTAATGTATATACTATCGAAAAAGGAATAACAGATGTAAAACCTACGTTTACCTGGAAATGTTACAGATATGCCTTTATAAGAATAACTGGAAAGGCAAAAATAAATGAGATAAAATCATTATTTATTCATATGAATATGGAAAGAGACGGATATTTCGATTGTAGTGATGATATATTAAACAAAATTAACGAAATGTTTGTTCAGACAGCTTATTGTAATCTTCATAGTGGATTGCTTACTGACTGTCCGCATAGAGAAAAAAGGCCATATACTGGTGATGGAAATATGGTTATGAAATCTATATTCTATAATTTAGATTCTATACCTTTCTTCTATAAATGGCTTGATGATATGGAAGATTCTAGAGTTATTGACGGAAAAATAACTAATACCGTTCCAAATTTTGGTGGTGGTGGCGGATATGCCTGGGGCAATGCCATATGTACATTGACAAAGGAATTATATAGATATACCGGAGATATTAATGCACTAAAGAGGGGATATAATATAATTAAGGGATGGATTGGATATTATAAAACTATGACGGATGCAAATCATATTGTTCGTAGTAATGGTGCAGAGTGGCTTTTAGGTGACTGGCTAGCACCAGATATTGTTGTTTCTAATGTATATTATATAAATACATGTTGTTATTATGAGGCTGTTGAAACAGCAGAATATATTGCAAAAATGCTTGGTATGTGTAATGATATAAATAGTAAGCTGTATAATGAAGAGGAAAAAGAATGGAAAGTGTTAAAAAATATTATTAAAGAAAATATCAACAAAATTTTCTTTGATAGTAAAAAGCTTACATATGGCAATGGTGTACAGGGTGAAGATGTTCTGGCATTGGCATTAAAGTTAGTTCCGGATGAATATACTGAAGAATTAAAACAAAAAATGGAAAATCATTATAGGAATGAAACAAATTATCATTTGGATACAGGAATCATTCTGACACCGGTTTTGATAGACTATCTTACGATTAATGGCTATGAGGATATTGCATATAAAATAATGACTGCAAAAACTTATCCATCTTATTATAATTTAATGGAGAATGATACCACATTTTCAGAACATTGGAGCAAAAAGTGGCCTGATTTTTATGTGGGAGAAATAGGAAATAGTAAGATTGTAAAAGGTGGTGGAGAGTTATCTCATTGTCATCCGATGTATGGTAGTGTGGTTGCTTGGCTTTACGAAAAGGTTGCTGGTATTAATTTGTCAGAGTTATTTAGACAAAAAGTCAATTTTAATCCTTATTTTACAGAATATTTGTCCGAGGCTAAGGCATATAAAAACACACCATATGGACAGATAGGAATAAAGTGGAATAATGGAGATAATATTCTAAAAATAGAAACAGTATTACCGAATAACTTAACCGGAAGAATATATTTTCCAACAAAGTATGGTAAAATAAAATGTCTAAATACAGGAGCGATATATATTGCAAAAAATGGATATTTTGATATAGAAGTAAATTCGGGTAAAATGGAGTTTCAAACAGTATAATTTTTGATGACAATTAGTTATTATATTGAAATATATTAATCTATGCATATTTATAATAGTAGATAAATGGTAGTTGTATAGATATTCGTTGATGTATTTTTGAGTATAAGATGATATGGGAGGAAAAATGAAGGCAGATAATATTAAGATAAATAAAGGTAATCCCCTTCTTATGGGGGCTAGTGTAGTTGAAAATGGAATTAATTTTTCAGTGTCTGCAGAAATTGATGATAAATGTGAAGTGATTCTGTATGAGAAGAATAATATAGAAGAAACTTTGCGAATTCCTTTTGTATCAGATCATTCCATAGGAAATATCTTTTCAATGATAGTAGAAGGCATTGATTATAAAAAGTATGACTATAATTTTTCCATAAATGGAGAAATTGTGACAGACTTGTATGCAAGAGCACTTGTTGGAAAAAAAGAATGGGGAAAGATTCCTAAAAATATTCGTGGAATTATTGTAAAAGATGAATTTGACTGGGATGGAGATACTCCTTTAAAAATATCATTTGAGGATACAATAATTTATCGACTTCATGTTCGTGGATTTACAAAACACAGCAGTTCTAAAGCGAAGCATAAAGGAACATATTTAGGAATTGTAGACAAAATACCATATCTTAAAGAGTTAGGTGTTACCATGATAGAATTGATGCCTGCCTATGAATTTAATGAAATTATTGAAAATATAGCTACATCCATGAAGGGTAATTTTAATATTGAAAGTCCGGTATTAAATTATTGGGGATATACCTATGGTTATACATTTGCTCCAAAGGCATCTTATGCATATACAGATAAATTAGGAGGAGAGATTGAAGAATTCAAATATATGGTTAGAGAATTACACCGCAATGGAATTGAAATCTCTATGGAATTCTTCTTTGCACAAAATACAAATCCTAGATTAGTTCTAGATACACTTCACTATTGGATATTAGAATATCATATAGATGGAATACATGTTAATTGTGATAATTATGTTATGAAGATGATTGAAACGGACAATCTGCTTGGACAGACAAAAATTTTTGTATATAATTGTGAAAATAATGAAGATTATTATAGTAGTTTGAATCAGTTTGATAAAGAAAAAAATTATTATGGTCAGATATACAGAACGAGAAATGTTGCTCAATTTAATGATGATTTTATGGTGTCAGCTAGAAAATTCATTAAAGGTGATGAGGATATGCTTAATTCGATTTCGCATAAAATCAAATCAAATCCTATTGGGAATGCAGTTGTTAATTATATAGCAAATCATAATACGTTTACTTTATATGATACAGTTTCATATGACAAAAAATATAATGAGCCAAATGGTGAAAACAACCGAGACGGTGCTGTATATAATTATAGCTGGAATTGTGGCATAGAGGGTGACACGAAAAAAAGAAAAATCAATACATTGCGTAAATGTCAGATTAAAAATGGGCTGGCAATGGTGTTGTTAAGTCAGGGAGTTCCTATGATTTATGCAGGAGATGAAATGTGTAACAGCCAAAAAGGAAATAACAATCCTTATTGCTTAGATAATGAAATATCCTGGACTAACTGGAACACTAGCGCCATGGCAAAGGAGATATTTGAATCTACTAAGAAATTAATTCATTTTAGAAAAGAACATAGAATTTTGCATATGCCAAAAGAAATGAGAATGATGGATTACAAATCTTATGGTTCTCCTGATATGTCATTTCATGGCTCAAAGGCGTGGTATACAGACTTTAGTCATTTTAATAGACATTTTTCAGTAATGTATTGTGGCAAATACGCCCTATGCCAAGGCAAAAAGGAAGAGTCGGATATTTTAGTCGCTTATAATATGTATTGGGAAAATGTTGAATTTGGAATACCAGTTGCACGAGATAATAAAAAGTGGAATGTAGTATTTTCTACGGATTCATGCTTTATGAAACAAAATGATGATATTGGACGTATACTTGAGGTGCCAAAGAGAAGTATAGTAGTATTGATGACGAAATAGATTTAGTACTATAATAGTTAAAGTAAATAAATTTGAAAAGGTGGAAAAACGTAAAAAATGAAGCCATAGCATCAGGTTATGATTCTTGCTGTGGCTTCATTTTTTATATTTTATTCTGGATAAACCAGGTGTGATTCGTTTATGTTTTTAAGAACGTTGTTATAATATTTTTCGCAAACATATTTTGCCATATTAAGATTCATGTCAAGGTAGTTGCCACAGTCTTTTGCACAGGCACCCGGAACGTCACCTTCGTAATCTTTCATAAATGAAAACATTTTCTGGACAAGTGGAACAACATCTTTAGATGTGTAATCTCCGGCTAATACCATATAGAATCCTGTACGGCATCCCATTGGACCAAAATATATTGTTTTGTCTTTGAAATCGTCATTATTTCGAAGATATGTAGCACCAAGATGCTCTATTGTATGTAGTTCTGCTGTGTTTATAACCGGTTCAAAGTTTGGGCGTGTCATTCGAATATCGAATGTTGTGATTATTTCTTCGCCTACTTTGTCTTTTCTTGATACATATATCCCAGGCAATAATTTTAGATGATCTATTGTAAAACTGGCTATTTTTTCCATAACTTTTTTCTCCTAATTAGTTTGATTTTTCTAAAATATATCATGATGTCAAAAGAAATTCAATATAGGATATATTTTGAAGTCTAATATTTATATTTATTTTGAAGGTTAATATTTATTGGTACATATTTATTGATGAAATTTGAATTTTAATATTTTGTACCATGGGCTTTAAAGATTTTGTAGTATGAATTTAAAATTTTAACAGTAGTATGAATTTAAAATTTTAATATTTTGTGTGCTTATTCTTTTTATTATGGTAGAATATGAATAGGTTTAAATAGAGAATATAAAATTATATTAAAAAAATAAATTTTTCATTACTATTTGTACTGCTAACCAAATGTGGTGGAATGGAGATTGATATGGAAGAAAATAATACTGAGAAGCTTCACAAGAGAAGGGTAAGATATAAAGGAACTCATCCTAGAACTTATGCTGAAAAATACAAGGAGCATAATCCGGAGAAATATAAGGATACTATTGAGAAGGTTATTAGCAAGGGAAGTACTCCTGCAGGTATGCATATTTCTATTTGTGTAAAAGAAATTTTGGAGTTTCTTAATATAAAACCTGGGCAAAAAGGACTAGATGCCACATTAGGATATGGCGGACATACTACCGAAATGCTTAAGTGTCTAGAAGGACAGGGGCATGTGTATGGCTTAGATATTGACCCGATTGAAATAAAGAAAACTGAGTCTAGACTCAATGATAGAGGTTTTGGACCGGATATTTTTACACCGATTAATATTAACTTTCAAGAGATTGATAAGGTGGCAAAAGAGTACGGACCATTCGATTTTATTTTGGCTGACTTAGGTGTTTCTTCGATGCAGATTGATAATCCCAAAAGAGGATTTACATACAAGTATGAAGGGCCTTTGGATTTAAGATTAAATCCGGAAATAGGTATTTCTGCAGCAGAGAGAATTGCTTCTATTTCTGTGGATGAATTAGAAGGTATGCTTATTGAAAATTCTGACGAGCCATATGCATACGAAATTGCAAAAACGATTGTTTCTTTTAATAAAGGTGGAAAGAAAATTCTGACTACTACAGATTTAAAACAGGCAATAGAAAAAGCATTGATTTTTTTACCTAAGAAAGAAATGGAGGACGCGGTGAAGAAAAGCTGCGCAAGGACTTTTCAGGCTTTAAGAATTGATGTTAACAATGAATTTGAGGTTCTATATGATTTTTTGGGAAAATTACCAAACGCTTTGGCACCGGGAGGAAGAGTGGCTATTTTAACTTTTCATTCAGGAGAAGACAGGCTGGTTAAGAAATCGTTCAAGGCACTAAAAAAAGAGGGGATTTATTCTGAGGTCGCAAGAGATGTTATAAGGCCATCAGCAGAGGAATGTAGAATGAATCCGAGAGCAAAGTCTACAAAAATGAGATGGGCAATAAAGGCATAAAATAATTATTTGCCACAAACACATAAAAATATGATATTATATGAGAATATGTGATTAAAAAAACTGGAGGAATTTATGATAGGCGATAAAAAAGTTTTATATAGTGCAATGCAGAGTACAGGAACTCTCACATTAGGTAATTATTTAGGAGCATTAGATAATTGGATTAAGTTATCTGATGATGATTCGTATGAGTGCTTTTATGCTATTGCAGATTTGCATTCATTGACAGTTAGACAGAATCCGGCAGATTTGAGAAAAAGAGCCAGAGATTTGTATGCTCTTTATGTTGCAGCAGGTCTTGATCCGGAAAAAAATTGCATTTATTATCAATCACATGTTTCAGCACATGCTGAGCTTGCATGGATTCTTAATTGCTTTACGTATATGGGCGAGCTTAATCGTATGACACAGTTTAAGGATAAAGCGGCTAAACATGCTGATAATATTAATGCTGGCTTGTTTACATATCCTGCTCTTATGGCGGCAGATATTTTGTTATATCAGGCTGATGTAGTTCCGGTTGGAGCAGACCAGAGGCAGCATCTAGAGATTACAAGAGGTATTGCTAACAGATTTAATGGAATTTATGGTGATGTATTTACAGTACCTGATGCTTATATTGGAAAATCAACAGCAAAGATTATGAGCCTTCAGGACCCAACTAAGAAGATGTCTAAGTCTGACGAGAATCCTAACGCAAGCATTCTTCTTATGGATGACCCTGATACTATTATTCGTAAGTTTAAAAGAGCAGTAACGGATTCAGATATGGATATTCGTTATTCTGATGAAAAGCCGGGCATCCAGAACCTTATTAATATTTATTCATGCATCACTGATAAGTCTGTAGAAGATGTAGAAAAAGAATTCGAAGGCAAGGGATATGGCGAGTTTAAGTTAGCAGTAGGTGAGTCTGTTGCTAACAGACTTAAACCATTGCAGGATAGATTTAATGAATTAATCAAGGAAAAAGATTACTTGAACAAAGTTATCAAAGAAAATGATGAAAAAGCAGCTTACTTTGCAAATAAGACTTTAAGAAAGGTTTATAAGAAAGTTGGCTTGACTGAGAGAATCAGATAATAAAATAATAAACACTATTATTACAAGGATTGAATTTTGTATATGCAGGATTCAGTCCTTTTTATATCATAGAAAATTTTTTGAGATTTTTTATTGTGTAAAAATGATTTGTATAAGATGAATGTTTGTAAGAGAAGAATGATTATGTGATTAAAAATTAGAAAAAAATACAAGTCATCCATAAGATTATTAATATTACAATTGTTAATAATAAAAGCAGATATATAAATATAGGAAAGTAGAATTTTTAGGTTGGCTTTAAAATATGGTAAGGTATTAGTTTTGTATGAAAAAAAGAATTGAATTAGTTTACAGAGTTCTGTTTGTAATTATTTGTGCAATTGGTGTTTTTATACATTTCGATTTGAATGACAGAGATTTAAATGCACATGAATTTAGTTTTTTTACTGTGTGGAGTAATATTTTCTGCCTGATATATATGTGCGTATTATTAATAAAGGATTTGAGGGATAAAGATATTATGTCTAAAAGAATGATTTATTTTAGGGGAATGTCTATGTCCTGTATTTTGTGTACATTTCTCGTGTATCATTTTTCGGAATCGAAGATAATAATGACAAATAATAAAATTATTTTTTTTGGTCTTCCCATTGAAAGTGTTATTGCCCATTATATTGTTCCTGCTATGTTTATCATGGATTGGCTATTGTTTCAGACAAAAGGCGTATTTAGAAAACGATATATTTTTACATGGTTAATGTTTCCTTTAGTTTATATTTTATGCTTTTTCTTGAGATGCAAATGTAATAACCAGGAGGAGTTTGCTAATGTGCCCAAATATCCTTACTTCTTTCTGGATTATGAAAAAATCGGTTTTTTGAAGTGTTTATCATATATTTTTATATTATTACTGATTTTCATTAGTATAAATACTTTGATTATTTTTATTGATAATATGCTAGGCAAAAATAAAAAAAGAAAATAAAAATAATCAAGTAAAAGTTACGCTTTTGTTACACATGCTTTGATATAAAAATATGTGTTATAGAATGTGCGAACGCAGATAGTATGAATCGCACTATAAAAATGAGGCGTGATTAATATGTAGAGAGGAGAAACATATGAAAAAGATTTTATCAATGATGTTAGCTTTTGTTATGGTGATTATAACCATTACAATTTCACCTACAGAAGCAAAGGCGGCTACAGTAAAAAAAGAGGATGCCAAAGAAGTATCTGTAAGTAAAACAGATGGGATGTTAGAAGAGGTAGAAATATCTAATGGTGGAGATTACGTTCTCTACAAGGTTACGGTAACAGAAGAGGGTATCTATTATTTTGGCTCAACTGGAGAGTATGATACATGGGGAGGATTATATAGTGAAGAACAAATAAAGAATTATTCAAAATATGATTGCTTAACATACAATGATGATAGAAAAAGTGGCGGTTCAAATTTTGAATTGATATATAAGTTGAAAAAAGATGAAACGGTATATCTTCTTGCATGTATGTATTCGGATTCTAGGACGGGTAAGTTTAGCGTTAAAATTGAATATGATACAACTACTGTAGAAAAAGATGAAATTATATATCGATATGACGAAAATAGTGAGGGATATATTGTTTATGGACCTATCAACATTAATATTAAAAATGCAGATATTGTATCAAAAATAAATAATGAACCTGTATATGGCATTGGGGCGGAGGCTTTTTATGATTGTCGATACCTTAGTCAAGTAAGTATTGCTGAGGGTATAAAGGTAATAATGCATGAAGCATTCGTATATTGCAGTCAACTTACAAGTTTAAAAATTCCGGAGAGCTGTGTTTTTATAGATTCATACGCGTTTCAGTATACAGCTATTAGAGCATTGAATATTCCTAAAAATGTAGAATATATGTCGCAAGCTCCTTTAGAAGGTATGGATTCACTTGAAAAAATCACTGTAGATGCAGAAAATAAATATTATGAAGCTATAGATGGAGTGTTATATAATAAGGATGAAAAAGTTTTAATAAAGTTTCCTGCAAAAAAAAGTATAGATACATATAAGGTATTAGAGGGAACTGTAGAGATAGGAGATGGAGCATTTGAGTGTTGCGAAAGAGTTGGAAAAGTGATTCTTCCAAATACAGTTACTACAATAAAAAATGATGCTTTTGAATACTCGGAAGTATGTGAAATAAGTCTTGGAAATGGGGTTAGTAAAATAGGTGGGTATTCATTTAATAATTGTAAAAAATTACAATATATAGACATACCTAAAGGTGTATCAAAATTAGAGTATGGTACATTTTATAGTTGTCAGGATATTAATATAGTGATAAGAAATAGCGAATGTCAACTAGGTGATGCTATAGTGGGAGATTATAAGAATGTAACTATATATGGAGAATCTGGTTCAAATGCACAAAAATGGGCTGAAGAAAAGAATGACAGTAAGATTAAGTTTGTTGAATTAAATCCTGATGCCTGCAAGGGAGACAATCCGACACATCAGATGGTAGAAGTTATTGGAAAAACTGCCACATGCGAGGAGGATGGATATACAAAACATATTTGTATTAATTGCGATTATGAAACTAGGGGAGACATAACTGAAAAATTGGGTCATAATGATGAAACAAGCAGAAATATATGTGAAAGATGTTATAAAGTGATAAATAAAAATAGCATCAGATATATAGCATTAAATGAAGATTTTATAGTAAAGGGAAAAGATTTTGGCCATAATTATTATATAGCTTTATATGGATTTGAGGCAGAAAATATCGGAACTTATAAACTCACATTATCAGATAACAACCAGAAAGATTTAGTATATTGCTATAAAGAAGATAATGCTGGAGAATTAGAAGTAAGAGAAAAAAATGAAGATGGTAATTATGAACTGGCAAAAGGCGAAGTATTGTGGGTTATGGTAAGTAGATATGGAAATAATGAAGAAAGTTATCCGTCAGCAGGACTTATAATAAATGTTTCGTGTACCCATACAAAAACCAAGATTAAGACAACTTATTCTACCTGTAATAAGGAAGGAAAAAAAGAAGAGATTTGTGAATGTTGTGGAAAAACTGTAAAAAGTGAATCTATTTCAAAAAATAAACATACTTATGGAAAAAATCACAAATGCAGTACATGTGGAGCAACTGAAAATATTACTGTAGGAAGTGATACATATAATTTAGATGCTAATAATGAATATGTTTCAAAAACGGCGACGAAATCATCCATAGTTAAACTTACCAAAGGAAAGAAAAACTTTAAAATCAAATGGAAAAAAGTTACAGGAGCAAAAGGATATCAGATACAATACAGTACAAATAAAAAGTTTGTAAAAAAAGCTACAGTATCTAAAACATATAGTGGAAATAAGAAGTTTACAAAAACTGTAAAGAAACTTAAATCTAAGAAGACTTATTATGTTCGTATCAGAGCATATAAAATAATAAAATCAAATGGAAAAAATATAAAACTTTATTCGGAATGGTCTAAAGTAAAAACTGTTGTTACGAAGTAATAATTCTAAAGGTTACTATATTATATGTTAAAAGATAAGAAGATGGAGAGAGAAGATGAAGAGAATTTTATCGATTATTTTGGCTTTGGCAATGATAGTGACAAGTATTGTGATATATCCTACTATAGTTAAAGCGTCAGAAATAGAAAAGTCAAGAGCAAAAGAAGTGACTATTGGAAAGACAAAAACGTTCAATGAAAAAGCAAATCAGAACAATGAAGATTACTTTTTGTACAAGGTAAAAGCGGAAGATGAAGGTGTTTATGTATTTGAATGTACAGGAGGTAGTGGAGTTGTCTCACAGTATCTTTATGAAGATGGTGAAGATGATGTTGTTAATATGTATGAAACCATAAAATCAAACAATGGTTCTGAAAGTTCGAGAATACAATATAAACTAAAAAAAGGTGAAGTGGTTTATTTTCAAACATATCAGTATAATTATTATGATTCAGGAGAATTTGAAATCAATATTAGATATGGAACTGAATATATAGAAAAAGACAATGTTATATATATGTATGATGAGGAAGATGATGTATATTCTGTAGAGTTTGCATCAAATTTTAAGATAAAAGAAGCTACAATATCTGCTACAATAAATGGTAAAAAAGTAGAAAAAATAAAATATGAAGCTTTTGCATATTGTAATGATTTGAGTAAAATTACAATACCCGAAGGTATAAAAGAGATTGGTGATTACGCATTTGGTTATACAGCACTAGAGGAAATAAAAATTCCGGAAAGTTGTATAAGACTAGGTTATGACATATTATATGGAACATATATTACAGAAATGCATATACCAAAAAATGTAGAAGAAATTGATTCCTTATATTATATGCCGGGCCTTAAGAAGATAACTGTGTCTAGTGATAATCAGGAATATACAGCAGTTGATGGCGTATTATACAGTAAGGATATGAAAACAATGATCAAATATCCTATAATGAAGGAAGATACTTCTTTTAATGTTCCTAATGGAGTAAAAATAATAAGTTATTACGCATTTTCAAACAATTCAAATTTAAAAACATTAATTATTTCGGACAGTGTTGAAACAATAGAAAATAGTGCTTTTTCTTTTACGTCTATTGTGGAAGTGAAGATAGGGAAAAATGTTGAAAATATAGATTCCGGTGCATTTGAATATTGTACAAATCTTAAATATATTGAAATTCCGGAAAGTGTGGAAAAGTTAGAGTCTTATATTTTTTATGGGTGCGGAGATATTGATGTTGTTGTAAGAAATAGAAATTGTCAGATATCACATAATTTTGTGGGAGGCAATGAAGACACACATTGTACTTTGTATGGATATGAAGGCTCTACAGTAGATGGGTATCAAGGCAATAATACAAATGTTGTTTTATTAAATCCTAATGGATGTAATGAAGATACACCGGAACATCAGATGACTGGAGTATACAAGGTGGTACCTACATGTGAAAAAGATGGTGTAATGAAGCATTTTTGCATAAACTGTGGAAAAGAAGGCGAGGATACAACTGCCTCAAAAACAGGACACTATACAAGTTACAGTAATCATTGGTGCACAGTTTGCAAGACAGTAATTAATAAAGACAGCATTAAATATGTTGAACTTGATAAAGATAATCTTGTTGTAGGAAAAGATTTTGAAGGCAATACAGGTTTTGCACTCTATGGTTTCAAGCCAGGGAAGGCGGGTAAATACAAAATTGCGTATGAAAATAGGTTGTTAAAATATACATCTTATCTTATGGCTGAGGATTCAAAAGGCGACATAGAATATATAGGTTATGACATTGATGATGACGCGATATATATTGAAGAAGGCGAAACATTATGGATAGGAGTAGACATAAGTCGAACTGGGCTTTTGTCTGCTGGTTATCATTTTAAGGTGACATGTGCACATTCAAAAACAAAAATCAAAACAACAAGCGCAACTTGCGAAAAAGATGGCAAGAAGGAAGAGATTTGTGAATGTTGTGGAAAAACAGTAGAAAGTGCAGTTATTCCAAAAATTAATCACAGCTATGGCAAAAATCATAAATGCAGTATTTGTGGCAAAGCTGAAACTATTACTGTTGGAAGTGATACATATAATTTAGATAATAATAACGAATATGTTTCAAACACTGCAAAGAAATCATCGATAGTTAAGCTTACAAAAGGAAAGAAGAGTTTTAAAATAAAATGGAAAAAAGTTACAGGTGCAAAAGGATATCAGGTACAGTATAGTACAAGTAAAAAATTTGCAAAGAAAGGTACTGTAACTAAAACATACAGTGGAAACAAGAAGTTTACAAAAACCATTAAAAAGTTGAAATCTAAAAAGACATATTATGTCAGAGTTAGAGCATACAAAACGAAGAAGGTTAATGGCAAAACAATTAAGCTTTATTCAGGATGGTCAAAATCCAAAAGCATAAAAACTAAGTAATTACAGATTTTATTTGAATACACTCCTCACAAGAAAATCCTGTCGGTTAAATTTACGGCAGGATTTTTGCTGTTAATTTGGATGGATTTTGAAAGTTTTTTTGGGCTGTAAATCTTGAATATGCATTTAAGATATTGTAAAATAAAATAGATTATGTCTGTTTGAAAATATAGCATATTATATTAGGGATGTGATTGAGAATATAGGACTGATTCTCCTATGATTATTTTAAGTTGGTATAAGAATGTTTTTAAAAGATAATGATTTAGATGTAAATACATATTTGGAATTAAGAAAAGCAGTAGGTTGGAAACCACTTCAGAAAAAACAAGCCGAAAATGCTATTAAAGGAAGTATACTTACGGTTACAGCTTATGAGGGCGATAAGCCTGTTGGAATGGGAAGAATCGTAGGTGACAAAGCTGTGATATGTTACATACAGGATTTGATTGTGATTCCGGAATATCAGGGTAAAGGTATTGGAGAGAAGATTATTGAAAGTCTTATTGACTATGTTAAAGAAATTCAAATTCCGGGAACTCAGATGATGTTGGATTTGATGTGTGCTGCAGGACGAGAAGAATTTTACAAAAAACAGGGGTTTATAGCAAGACCTACTAATAATCTTGGTCCCGGAATGATTAGATATATTGATAAACAATAAGTTGCCCAATATGGCAGAATGGAGATTTTATGAAAATATATTTGATTAGGCATGGCAGGCAATGCAGCAGGTTGTGCAATATAGATGTTGAGTTGTCACGAGAAGGTCGTGAACAGGCTGATTTGGTTGGTAAAAGATTAAAATCATATGAGATAGATGTAATATATTCTAGTCAATTGATTAGAGCTAAAGAGACAGCAGATATAATTAATTCACATCTAAAAAAGCCTAGAATAATTGATGGAAGACTGATGGAAGCAAACTTTGGTCTTATGACAGGAAAGTCAAATGAAGAAATAGATGAAGAATTTGGAGAGTATTTAAAACTTAGATCAACTATGATGGAGGATATGGCATATCCGGAAGGTGAAAATTGCCAGATGGTATACGAAAGAGCCAAACAGGCATTAGATGATATTGTAAATGATGGAATAAAAAAAGGATATAAGAATATTTGTATAGTGACCCATGGAGGGGTGCTTAGAGCTTTAGTTACGGGAATAATGAAAGCTCCGTACAAGAGATGGCTTTCTGTAGGAAGACAGATAGAAAATTGCAGCATTTCTGAAATTTTATTTGATGAAAACAGCAATACCTATCATGTGGAGCGTTTTAATGATTATGCTCATTTTGAAGGACAGGACAGGCTCCTTAGAAAACATTTTGGAACGGGTTATTTTAAAAAATAATAAAATTTGATTTTATATCAAAAAGTGAGGTTATTATAAATGGCAAATAATTATGATGGCAATAGCATTTCAGTCCTTGAAGGACTAGACCCGGTTAGAAAAAGACCGGGAATGTATATTGGTAGTGTTGGAACTAAGGGATTGAATCATTTGATTTATGAAATAGTTGATAACTCAGTAGATGAACATTTGGCAGGATATTGTTCAGAAATCACAGTAACATTGGAAAAAGATGGTTCGGCTACTATAGAAGACAATGGACGAGGAATCCCTGTAGATATTAATGAACAGGTAGGAAGACCGGCAGTGGAGGTTGTATTTACGACTTTGCATGCAGGCGGTAAATTTGGCGATGGCAATTATAAAATTTCCGGTGGTCTCCATGGAGTTGGTTCTTCTGTTGTAAATGCACTTTCTTTGTGGTTAGAAGTGAATGTTAAGCGTGATGGAAAAATTTTCAATCAAAGATATGAACAGGGGAAGGTTTGTTATGACCTAAAAGAAGTAGGAAAATGCAGAAAGAATGATACGGGAACTAAGGTTTCATTTTTTCCTGATGGCGAAATCTTTGAAAAAATATATTTTAAGGCAGACTCAATTAAGAGCAGATTGCATGAAACAGCCTATCTTAATCCTAACCTGACAATTAATTTTGTTAACAAGAGAGTTGGAGAAGAGGAAGAAATCACATTTCATGAAGAAAATGGTATTAGAGCTTTCATATCCGATATGAATAAGGATAAAGAAACAGTTACGGATATTGTTTATTTTAAAAAAGAGCAGGATGGAATTGAGGTAGAGGTAGCTTTTCAGTATATTAACGATTTTACAGAAAATATTTCAGGATTTTGTAACAATATTTATACTCAGGAAGGTGGTACGCATATTACAGGTTTTAAATCCATTCTCACGCAGACTATTAATCAGTATGCAAGAGAACTAGGTACCTTAAAAGAAAAAGATAACAATTTCACAGGTGCTGATGTAAGAAATGGTCTTGTAGCTGTAGTTGCAGTAAAACATCCGGATCCAAGATTTGAGGGACAGACAAAAACAAAATTAGACAATCCTGATGCAGAAAAAGCTACAAAGTCAATATCAGGTGAACAGCTTACATTGTTTTTTGATAAAAATTTAGAAACTCTAAAGAATGTTATAAGCTGTGCGGAAAAATCTGCGAAAATCAGAAAGGCAGAAGAGCGTACAAAGACGAATCTTTTGTCAAAGAGTAAGTTCTCAATTGACAGCAATGGTAAGTTGTCTAACTGTGAAAGCAGAAAACCGGAAGAATGTGAAATATTTATCGTAGAGGGTGATTCTGCAGGTGGCTCGGCAAAAAGTGCCAGAAACAGAAAAACTCAGGCGATTATGCCAATCCGAGGAAAAATTTTAAATGTTGAAAAAGCATCAATGGACAAGGTATTAGCAAATGCAGAAATAAAAACTATGATTAATGCATTTGGATGTGGTTTTTCTGAAGGATATGGCAACGATTTTGACATTGAAAAATTAAGATATAACAAGATTATACTTATGACTGATGCTGATGTTGACGGTGCTCATATTGATACATTATTATTGACCTTCTTTTATAGATTTATGCCTGAGCTTATAACTCATGGACATATATATATTGCAACACCGCCTCTTTATAAGGTCGTTCCTAAAAAGGGAAAAGGTGAATATCTATACGATGATAAAGCATTAGAAAAATACAGAAAGACACATTCCGGTGGATTTACATTACAGAGATATAAAGGTTTAGGAGAGATGGATCCAAAACAGTTGTGGGAAACCACTCTTGATCCGGAAACTAGAATTTTAAAACAGGTAGAAATAGAAGATGCAAAAATGGCATCTGAGGTTACAAGTATGTTAATGGGTAGTGAGGTTGCACCTAGACGTAATTTCATTTACACCCATGCAACAGATGCAGAATTGGATATTTAGGAGAAATAAATGGCAGAACAGATTATAAAAACAGAATATTCTGAGGTAATGCAAAAAAGTTATATAGATTATGCCATGAGCGTTATTTGCGCCAGAGCACTTCCGGATGCAAGGGACGGTTTAAAACCTGTACAAAGAAGAGTTCTTTACGCAATGGACCAATTGGGATTAAATTATGATAAGCCTCACCGTAAGTCAGCGCGTATTGTCGGTGATACAATGGGTAAATATCATCCACATGGTGATAGCTCAATCTATGAAACACTTGTAGTTTTAGCTCAGGATTTTAAAAAGGGAATGGCCTTAGTCGACGGTCATGGTAACTTTGGCTCTATTGAAGGTGATGGAGCTGCGGCTATGCGTTACACTGAAGCAAAATTAAAAAAATTTACTCAAGATGTTTATCTTGCGGATTTAGATAAGGATGTAGTGGATTTTGTCCCGAATTTTGATGAAACAGAAAAAGAACCATCAGTTCTTCCTGTGCGTGTGCCTAATGTTTTGATAAATGGTGCAGAAGGTATCGCGGTAGGTATGGCAACTAATATTCCTACACATAACTTAGGAGAGGTAGTAGATGCAGTTATTGCCTATATGGAAAATAACAAAATTACTACAGAAGAACTGCTTGAAATTATGCCGGGACCTGATTTTCCGACAGGCGGTATTGTAGCGAATAAATCTGAATTAAATGATATTTATGAGACAGGTACCGGAAAGTTAAAGCTTCGCGGAAAGTTGGAATTTGAAAAAGGAAAAGGCAGAGAAAGAGATAAGCTGGTTATTACAGAAATACCATATACAATGATTGGAGCAGGAATTAGCAAGTTTATTTCAGATGTGATTGATTTAGTAGAAACAAAGAAAACTTCTGATATCGTGGACATTTCAAATGCTTCGGATGAAAAAGGTATAAGAATAGTATTAGAGCTTAAAAAAGATGCGGATGTTGAAAAATTAAAGAACATATTGTACAAGAAGACTAAGTTAGAAGATACTTTTGGTGTAAATATGCTTGGCATAGCTGATGGAAGACCAGAGGTTATGGGACTTAAGAGTATTATAAAATACAATGTGGATTTTCAGTATGAGTTAGCACAGCGTAAATACACCACACTTCTTAACAAAGCATTAGAACAAAAAGAGATAAAAGAAGGTCTTATTAAGGCAACAAATATTATCGATTTGATTATTGAGATAATAAGAGGCTCCCAAAGTCAGAAACAGGTTAAGGAGTGTCTTGTTTACGGTAAGACTGATGAAATAAAGTTCAAGAATCCTGAATCAGAGATTTTAGCAGGAAATCTTTGCTTTACTGAACGTCAGGCGCAGGCTATTTTAGAACTTAGATTATCTAAGTTAATAGGTCTTGAAATTCTGGCATTGCAGAAGGAATATGAAGAACTGATGGACAAAATCGGTCAGTATGAAGATATTTTAAGCAATAGAAGAACCATGACAAATACAATTAAAAAGGACCTTAAGGCAATTAAGAAAGAGTATCAGCTTCCTAGAAAAACTCTCATCGAAGATGGCAAAGAAGCAGTATATGATGAAAATGCATTTGTAGAGCAGGAGGTTGTATTTGTTCAGGATAAGTTTGGATATTCAAAGCTTTTAGATCCTGTTGTATTTGACAGAAATATAGATACTGTAACAAAAGAAAACAAGTATTATTTCAGATGTATGAATACAGATACTATTTGTATTTTTACAGACAATGGAAATGTGCATCAGATTAAGGTATCTGCAATACCAACTAAAAAAGTTAGGGAAAAAGGTATACCTATTGATAATCTTGGAAATTACAGCAGTCAGGGCGAGAGTATAATTGCTCTTGTAAGTTTTGACATGATAAAGGATAAGAAACTTTTGTTTACAACAAAAAATGGCATGATTAAGTTAGTGGATGGTGGCGAATTTGAGACTAACAGAAAGACAATGCTTGCTACAAAGCTTGGAAAAGATGATGAGCTTGTATCCGTTAATATTACAAGAGTTTCAAACAAGCAGCCGGAAGAAATTAATGAAGAACCTATGCCGGTAATGATTACAGGTGGTTCTGATGATTTTGAATCTCTAGATTTTGAACAGATGGAACTATTTGACACGATAGGTAATGATTTTGAGGAGAGTGAACCGGAATTACAATATACAAGAGAAATTTTGGTTTTACAGACTGAGGAAGGTATTTTCTTAAGATTTCCATTAAAAGAAGTACCTGAAATGAAAAAAACAACATTAGGTGTTAAAGGTATCAAATTAAATCAGGGAGACTTTGTATCAAAGGTATATCTTCTTGATACAGGGGATAATGAAATTGTAAAATGCAATGGAAAAGATGTTGATTTGAGAAAGCTTAAGATTGGAAAACGAGGAACAAAAGGTGTGAAGGTACGTGCGAACAAAGCATAACCTTTTTGATAAAGGACAGGGCAGATTGATGAAGGAAGGAAGATTAAAAAGAATTTTAGCAGTTATAATCATTGTTTCCATGATATTGAGTCTTGGGAATGGATTAGAATTGTTTAATATTGAAGTGAAGGCTGCAGATGCTTTTGAAACTAGTATAAGTGGTTTTCCGGACAGCTATAAAGTATATTTAAGACAACTTCATAAGAACTACCCGAACTGGAAATTTGTTCCAGATAATACAGGAATAGATTTTGCTACAGCAGTAGAAAATGAGGCCTCTAACAATAGAAGTCTTATAGAAAATTCCTATAGTAAGTATTTAAAATCTAATGCAACCGGTGACTATAATGTTACCACCGGAAAATACATAGCAAAGGACGGTGCAACCTGGGTTAGTGCATCAAAAAATTGTGTGGCATATTTTATGGATCCAAGAAATTTTTTGGACGCTGAGCATATATATATGTTTGAAACATTGTCCTATGACAGCTCGACACAGACTCAGGCTGGTGTAGAGGCCATATTGAAGGGCTCATTTATGTATAACACTACAATGGGTTATCTTACAAGTGATGGGAAATACATAGATACAGACATAAAATATTCGCAGCAAATTATGACTGCAGCAAAAAATTCTAAAGTAAGTGCTTATCACATTGCTTCAAAAATTCTTCAGGAAATGGGAACAAAAAAACATTCTAAATATGCGGGAATGGGAGCTAGTGGTAGTATTTCAGGAGAATATACAGGGTATCCGGGAATATATAATTTTTATAATATTGGGGCTACATCAGGTGCAAACCCAATAGCTAATGGATTATCCTGGGCAAAAACCGGAAAGACCTATCAAAGACCATGGAATACACCGCAAAAATCAATATCAGGTGGAGCACAGTATTTAGGTGAAAAATTTATAAATGCCGGACAAAATACTATGTATCTTCAGCGTTTTAATGTAAAGAAAAATGGTACATATAGCTTATATGAGCATCAATATATGACTAACATATCAGGAGCAGCCTCAGAGGCCGCATCAACGTCAGATGCATACAAAGAATTGGGAATTGTAGCTAATGCAAAAACTTTTATAATTCCTGTTTTTGACAATATGCCAAATGAAACTAATACTTTAACTCTTGGAAAAAAAGGAAATAAAACAGGCGTAGTTTCTAGTCGTGTAAATGTCAGAAAAGGACCAAGCACAGCATATGGTGCTGTTACAAGTTTAGCATCAGGACAGGCAGTTACTATAACAGGAATTGTTCAGACAGATATAGATTTTGGGACAAGATGGCTTAGCAATCCTTATTGGTACAACATCAAATTTACGCAGAATGGAAAATCCTATACAGGATATGTTTCTGCAGCATATATAAATGTAAATCCAGAATATACCATTGCAAAAAAAGGAAAAATAAAACTTAATACATCTCTTAAAACAACGGAAAAAGTTTTTTATATGTCAGATAATCCTGCAGTAGCTACAGTAGATAATCTTGGCAATGTTACAGGAGTGGGTGCAGGAGAAGTAACTATTAGAGTTTATACAGGAGCAGGAATTGTAGCAGTTTCATCAATAAAAGTGTTGGCAAAAAGTATACCTGCAACTGCAATTACTCTTAACAAAACCAGTCTTACATTAACAACCGGAACTAATGAGAAACTAAAAGCCACAGTAACTCCGTCTAATTCTACGGATGCAATAATAACATGGTCATCTTCAAATAAGAAGGTTGCAAGTGTTACTCAGGCAGGCAAGGTAAAAGCTAAAGGTATAGGAACGTGTACAATTACAGCTAAAACAGCAAACAACAAAACAGTAAAATGTACCGTAAAAGTAGTTCCACAGACAGTTACTGTTACAGCACTATCAAAAAGCTATAACAGTACAACAATAACATGGACACAACCTGAAAGTGTGACAGGATATTGGATTTATAGAAGAGTACCGGGGGGAAAATATAAGACTATTGCAACAGTTAGCGGTTCTATATGCAGTTATACAGATAAAAAACTTGTGACCGGTCAGACGTATTATTACAAAGTTAAAGCTTATAAGAAAGTAGGAAGTGTAAAGTATAAGAGCAGCAAATCAAAGGCTTCAAAGACGTATCCAAAGCCGGCAAAGGCAAAAATATCTTCCATAAAAGCTACATCTAAGGGAGCGAAAATTACTTGGAAAAAGGTTAGTGGAGCATCAGGATATATCGTTTATAGAAGTGAAGGTAAGAATGGAACTTATGTAAAAGTTAAACAAATAAAAAAACAATCGAAAAAATCTTATAATAATACTGGACTTTTAAATGGAAAGACTTATTATTATAAGGTAGTAGCATATAGAAATGTAGCCGAAAAATATATTTATGGGGACCTTTCAAATGCTAAAAAAATAAAAAAATAAATGGTGATATTATAATGATAAATTTTGTGGTTAGTGATTTAGAAACAGCATTACTTCTAGAAGGTGAAAAGGTGGTTTCGGAAGAAACTATTGAACTCATAATGGAATTAAAGAAAAAGAATGTACATTTTGCAGTTGCGACAGGACTTAATTATGATGCAGTTTATCCAATGCTTGGAAAGGCAAAGGACGAAGTAATTTACATATGTAATGATGGTGGAGTAATTATTTATAAGGACAAAGTAATTAGCAAAACACCATTAGACAGACTTGTTTGTTTAGAAGTATCTAATGAATTAGAAAAAAGCATTGAATATAAGATGATGTTTTCCGGTGAAAGAAATGCAGTCGTTACGACAAGAGATTATGATTTTATCAATTATCTTAAAAGCATGGGAATTGAGCCGGAGCGTGAGAAAGATACAAAATCCATGAAGGGTGAAATCAATAAAATTACGATTTTTGCAAAGAAAGGTTTCGATCAGACTTCATATGAATATTTTTATAAGAAGTTTTCAAAGAATGCAAATGTGGCAATTTCAACACCAGAGCAGTTGTATCTAACAGCAAAATATGTTACAAAAGGTAATGCAATAGCGGTATTACAGCATGTTTTTGATTCATCAGAGGAAGATACTGTTGTATTTGGTGGTGGATATAATGACATAGAAATGTTTGAACATGCTTACTTTAGCTATGCAATGCAGTGGGCAGACAGCGAGGTCAGACGTTCTGCAAAGCATATTGCAGAAAATGTTAATACAATATTAGAAGATATAATAAGAATGTAGAAAGTGCAGAAATAGCTTATGAGAAAAAAAATAGCAATACTAGGTCTTGTTATGGCTTTGTCAGTTGGAAGTCTGTCAGGCTGTGACTTTAATTCAAAAACTCCGGTAATAGGCAAAATTGTAGGCCTAGGAGATGATGAAATATTTAAAATTGATGAAGAAGTGTGCTCTAGAGCAGAATATATGTTGGCACTTATGGATAAGGCGGGAACTTATAAGAATGATTTTGGTGGAGATGTAGACTGGAATACAAAAATTAGTGACAATGAAACTCTTGAAAACCATGTTATGGAAAAAGTAAAAGAAGATATAACAGTTCAGTATACCTTATCTGCCATGGCCAAGCAGAAGAATATTACATTGACAGCAGAAGAGAGCAGCGCAATAAATAAAAAAGCAGCGGAGTATTATAACACTCTTACAGAAGAAGAAAAAAATTACACAGGTGCTAAGGAAAGTGATGTGGAAAGTTTTTACAGAAATTATTATCTTGCGGACAAGGTTTATAAAGTTCTTTCTGAGGAAGCAAATACTAATGTCAGTGACGAAGAAGCAAGGGTTATAAAAATACAGTATATCCGAATGAGTACTGATAAGACTGATGAAAGTAAAATAAAAAGTACATTAAAAACTGCTACAGATTTGGTTAAGGGTGGTTATCAGACTTTTGCTAGAGAAGCGAAACAGTATAGCGAAGACAGCACTTTTGAAAAGACGATTAAGAAAAATGAAGTTACTTCTGTTTATGAAAAAGAAGCCTTTAATCTAAGTGATTCGGGAATAAGTCAGATTATTAAGGATGGCAATAATTATTATCTGGTTTATTGTGTTGAAAGTTATATGAAAAAAGAAACTGAAAATAATAAAGCGGCTATTATTAAGACGACTCAGGAAGATTATTTTAATGACAAATATTCTAAGTATATTGACAGCATCGAAGTTGATTTTAATGATAAGGCAGTAAAAGAAATAAAATTGTCTACAGATGCAAATGTCAAGGCAGTAAATCTTATGACTATATACAATACAATCGCAGATGAGATAAAGTAAAAAAGCATATTATACAATTTTATTATTTATTAGTTATTTAGTTAAAGAAAAAGTTCTCTTATACCATTGGTAATAAGGGAACTTTTTCTTATATATAATTATTTTGTCTATACAATATAAATGATTAAAATTGCATATTAACTTATTTCAAAATATTATTATTATTATTATTATTATATATCATTGTTTTGTTCAGTTATATTTGTCTTAACTTCCGGTTGATTTTTTATAGGAAGTAATTTAATTATTTTATCTTTATAAATTAATCCTAACAATGCTAACAGTGCAACAAATGTAAGTATAATACCACCTGTAAAGCCATCTGGTTTATATTCAAATGTTACAGTATGATTTCCTGGTGATAACATTACTCCTGTAAGAGAACCCTGACAAATTGCTGTTGTGTGAGCTTTTTGTCCATCTATATATACTGTCCAACCTTTATCGAAAGGAATTGAAGTGTACATCAGATTTGATTTTTCTGTAGTTATTGTACCTTCGATTTTTGTATCGTCAAAAGATGTAACATTATATGAATATGAATTTAATAATTCGTAATCATTATTCCATGCATCCTGGTCAAATGCGTAAGCATACAATGCTGTAATAGCTGAGCTGTCACTGGTTGTAATGTTAACAATTGCACCGCTAGGTATATTGCCGAGGTGACAAATGTAATTTTGATTTGTTGAGCTAAATGTTTTTGTTGTAATAGTTGTATCGCTGTCAGACACAAAGGTCTTGTCTTGTATACTACCGTTATTGATTGTCGCTGTCAGAGAGTCAGCACTAGTCTCGCAATAGAAATATACATCGTACGTTTCAGCAGTGCCCATTGCAAGATTGTCATCTTCTTCAAGGTCATAAGCAGCTGTTATAGATGTGTTGTCTGTTGTTGCTAGTTTATGGAAAATACGTTCACCACCGCTTACTGCAGAAATGACAAAATTATTTTGCATTCTAAATGGGTCACCTGCTTCTGAATTCATTTTTGCAATTGAACTTGAATTAATCATAAATCCAAGTGGTAATGTGTTATTGTATTCATATGCGTAAATAGTGGAAATATTTCCGTCATCACCTTCATATGATGCTTCATCTAACAATGTAACATTATTAGGAAGAGAAGGCTCTCCCGTTGAATACTCATATTTTATAGAAAACAGCGATGCTGTAAGTGGTGTATGTCCATAATATGAGCATGCGTTGTATGAAGTCTGTAATCCCATGGAATCAAAATAGTCCTGAATTGAAGCAGACAACACAGATGAAAAAGTTGAAATACTGTTGTATCCAAAACGTGCACCGTCATTTCTTGTAGTGTGTGTGGCGGATTCGGTTCTAAAGAAGTTTATCTTTTCAGAAGTTGCATCTTCTTTAGTAGAATCATTAAGTTCGTCATATGCACTTCTTGCCTCGTAATATCCATTTCTGTTAGAGGTACTTGGAATACCAGTCACATTCATATTTAAAGTTAATTCACAAAATACAGTCAAAATCATCAGATATGACAAAAAACCTTTAAGGTGCGGCTTATTTCTATATAAAAGAATTAATGCAGCATATATAACGATAAACAAAAGACTGAAATAAATTATTTTTACAATGTTTGTTTCTATGTCTAATTCGTCAAATATGGAAGCGTCCTTAAACAGTTGGTCTAATAAAAAGATTAATGCTAGGGATGCGCCGGTAGTCTGTATTATATGCTTTGTTTCGAAATCCTTAATGTGCAGGAAGGCTTCGTATCCCATGACAAGGATAAGAAAAATATATAAAAATGACTGTCTGCATGGAAGGCTGTTTGGAAAATGGAATCCATGCCAGATATATGC